>NZ_JBHYWP010000010.1:30887-56561 GCF_042751845.1 Streptomyces sp. NPDC059398
CTCGCCCCGACGCCGGGGGCACTCGGTCGGCGTCGGGCGCGGGCGCGGGCCCCCGCCCGTGGCCCGGCCGCCCGGTCGTCCGGGACCCCCGAGCCGCTGCGCGGGGAGCTGACCGCGCTGCTGGGCGAGGAGAAGGTGCTGTCGAAGGTCTCCGACCTCGTGCGGTACGCGTCCGACGCCAGCCCCTACCGCTTCGTCCCCCAGGTCGTGGTGGTCGCCGAGGACATCGGTGATGTGTCCGCCGTGCTCGCGTACGCGAGGGACCACGGCCGTCAGGTCGTCTTCCGGGCGGCGGGCACCTCGCTGAACGGGCAGGCCCAGGGCGAGGACATCCTGGTCGACGTCCGCCGCCACTGGTCCGGCATCGAGGTCCTGGACGACGGCGCACGCGCCCGCATCGGTCCGGGCACCACCATCGTGCGCGCCAACGCGACGCTCGCCCGGCACGGCCGCGTCCTGGGCCCCGACCCGGCCAGCGCCATCGCCTGCACCCTCGGCGGTGTCGTCGCCAACAACGCGTCCGGGATGACGGCGGGCACCACCCGCAACTCCTACCGCACGCTCGCCTCACTGACCTTCGTACTGCCGGGCGGCACCGTGGTCGACACGGCCGGTCCGGCCGCCGACGACGCCCTCGCCGCCGCCGAGCCCGAGCTGTGCGCGGGGCTCCTCGCGGTGAAGGCCGAGATCGAGGCGGACCCGGAGCTGACCGCCCGGATCCGGGCCAAGTACGAGATCAAGAACACCAACGGCTACCGTCTGGACGCCTTCCTGGACGGCGCCACTCCCGTCGAGATCCTGCGCGGGCTGATGGTCGGTTCCGAGGGCACCTTCGGCTTCATCTCCGAGGTCGTCTTCGACACCCTGCCGCTGGACCGGAAGCTCTCCACGGCCCTGCTCTTCTTCCCGAGCCTGCGCGCGGCGGCCGCGGCGGTGCCGGTCTTCAACGAGGCCGGGGCGCGGGCCGTGGAGCTGATGGACGGCAATACGCTGCGCGCCTCGGTCAGTGTGGCGGGGGTCCCGGGCGACTGGGCGGAGCTGCCCAAGGAGACGACGGCGCTGCTGGTCGAGTTCCGGGCGCCGGACGACGCGGGCAGGGAGGCGTACGAGCGGGTGGCGGCCGAGGCCGTCGCCGGGCTGGATCTGGTGGTGCCCGTCGCGTCCGTGACCAACGCGTTCACCCGCGACCCGGAGGTCATCGCCGGGTACTGGAAGGCGCGCAAGGCGTTCGTCACCGCGGTCGGCGGTGCCCGCCCGTCCGGTACGACACTGATCACCGAGGACTTCGCCGTACCGCCGTCGAAGCTCGCCGACGCCTGCACGGAGCTGCTCGCACTCCAGACCCGGCACGGTTTCGACGCCGCCGTGGCCGGTCACGCGGCCCACGGCAATCTGCACTTCCTGCTCGCCTTCGACGCGGGGCTGCCCGGGGACGTCGCCCGTTACGCGGCCTTCATGGACGAGTTCTGCCGGCTGACGGTCGAGCGCTTCGACGGTTCGCTCAAGGCCGAGCACGCCACCGGGCGGAACATCGCGCCCTTCCTGGAGCTCGAATGGGGCCCGCGGGCAACGGAGTTGATGTGGCGGATCAAGCAGATCATCGACCCCGACGGGGTGCTCGCCCCGCGCGTCGTACTGGACCGTGACCCGGAGGCCCATCTGCGCGGGCTCAAGACCATCCCCAGGGTGGAGCTGATCGCCGATCCCTGTATCGAATGCGGCTTCTGCGAGCCCACCTGCCCCAGCCACGATCTGACGACGACACCGCGCCAGCGGATCGTGCTGCGCCGCGAGATGATGCGCCAGTCCCCCGGCGCCCCGGTCGAGGACAGCCTGCTCGACGCGTACGGATATGACGCGGTGGACACCTGCGCGGGCGACTCCACCTGCAAGCTCGCCTGCCCGGTGGGGATCGACACCGGGGCGATGATGAAGGACTTCCGGCACCGGCGGCACACCCCGCGCGAGGAGCGGGTGGCCGCACTGACGGCACAGAACTTCCGGACGGTCGAGGCGGCGGCGCGGCTCGCGGTCGGCGCGGCCGACCGGATCTCCGACCGGCTCCTCGAATCCGTCACCGGCCTCGCCCGCAAGGCGGTACGTCCCGATCTGGTCCCGGAGTGGCTGCCGGAGATCCCCGGGGCGGCCGCCCGAAGGCTGCCGCGCACCTCCCGCAGGGGCTCGGCCGCGGTCTACTACCCGGCCTGCGTCAACCGGATCTTCGGTGAACCGGCCGGGTTCCGGGGGCCGTCGCTCCCCGAGGCCGTGGTGGCGCTCGCCGAGCGGGCCGGGCAGCCGGTGTGGATCCCGGACGACGTCGCCGGGACCTGCTGCGCGACGATCTGGCACTCCAAGGGGTACGACGAGGGCAACGCGGTGATGGCCAACCGCATCGTGGAGGCCGCCTGGGGCTGGACCGGTGGCGGCAAGTACCCGCTGATCGTGGACGCTTCGTCGTGCACCCTGGGCATCGCCCACGAGGTGGTCCCCTACCTCACCGACGACAACCGTGAGCTGCACAGCGCGCTGACGATCACCGACTCCGTCGTCTGGGCGGCGGACGAGCTGCTCCCCCGTCTCACCGTGCTCCGCAGGGCGGGTTCCGCGGTGCTCCACCCCACCTGCTCGATGCAGCACCTCGGCGACGAGGCACAGTTGCGGGCGGTCGCCGAGGCGTGCGCCGATGAGGTCGTCGTTCCGGACAGCCTCGGCTGCTGCGCCTTCGCCGGGGACCGCGGGATGCTGCACAAGGAGCTCACGGCGGCCGCGACGGCGCCGGAGGCGGCCGAGGTCAATGCCAGGGAGTTCGACGCGTACCTCTCGGCGAACCGGATGTGCGAGGTCGGCATGGACCGGGCGACGGGGCGGAGTTACCACTCCGTGCTGCTCGAACTGGAGCGGGCGACGCGCCCGGAGCCCGGCACCGCCCGGCGCGGCTGATCCGGCGGGGCGGCCCTGCGCGGCCGGTACGATCGCGTCGCGTCCGGGGCCCCGGGCCGGAAAATCGATTGCCCCGAAGCGTGGTGGAGCGCGAACCTTGCACGGTTTGAGCCCCTCTTCGACTTCTGGGACCCCATGCAGATTCACGACCTTCCCTATCCGGACCCAGGCGATCCCGACGTACGGTCAGGCCCCCGTTTCCTCTACTGGCTCGGGCGCAACCAGCTCGGCGGCCAGTGCCGCTCCCTCGCCTGGGGGCTGCTGCACCAGTGCGGGATCGCCGGACTGCCGCTGGCGGTCGGCTTCGCCGTCCAGGCGGTGGTGGACCGTTCCGGCAGCCGGCTGGCCCTCTCCGGCGGGCTGATCCTGCTGCTCGGCGCGGTGATCGCGGTGGGCGACACGATGCAGCACCGGACCGCGGTCACCAACTGGATCACCGCGGCCGCCCGGGTCCAGCAGCTGCTCGCGAGGAAGACCTCCGAGCTGGGCTCGGCGCTGACCCGGCGGGTCGCGGCGGGTGAGGTCGTCGCGGTGTCCACCGGGGACGTGGAGAAGATCGGCTGGTTCGTCGAGGCGCTCTCGCGCTTCCTCGCCGCCGCGACGGTACTGGTCGTCATCTGTGCCGCTCTGGTGGTCTATCTGCCGTCGCTGGGAATCGTGGTGGCACTCGCCATGCCGGTACTGGCGCTGGCCGTCCTGCCGTTGCTGTCCAGAGCCACCGCGCGCGCCGATGTGCAGCGGGAGAAGGCGGGCCGGGCGACCGAGCTGGCGGCCGACACGGTCGCCGGGCTGCGGGTGCTGCGCGGCATCGGGGGCGAGGAGCTCTTCCTCACCCGCTACCGGGCCGCCTCGCAGGAGGTGCGCAGGGCCGCCGTACGCAGCGCCCGCATGTGGTCGCTGATCTCCGGGATCCAGGTGCTGCTGCCGGGACTGCTGCTGATCGGTGTGGTCTGTTACGGCGCCCGGCTGGCCGCCGACGGACGCATCGAGGTCGGTCAGCTCGTCACCGTGTACAGCGCCGTGACCCTGCTGCTCTTCCCGCTGCGGAACTTCCAGGAGATCGCCATGGCCTACTCGTTCTCCCGGCCGTCGGCGAAACGCGCGGCGCGCGTACTGGCGCTTGAGCGCACCGTGTCCGGTGTGACGGACGACCGCCCCGCCGACGGCGCGGCGCGGTGCGCACCCGCGCCAGGCGGTGATCTCTACGATCCGGTGACCGGACTCCTCGCCTCGGCCGGACAGTTGACGGCTGTGGTGTGCGGCGACCCGGACGCCGCGGGCGCCCTGGCCGAGCGGCTCGGCGGGCACGCCACCAGCGAGGACGCGGGGAAGCTCCCCTCGGTCCTGCTCGGCGGGGTCGCGCTCGACGATCTGCCGCTGGACGCCTCACGTACGGCCGTCGTGGTCCAGGACAAGGATCCGGTGCTGCTGTCCGGCACCCTGAGCGAGCTGCTCGACGTGCCATCGTCCGGCCGGGTGGCGGCGGCGGACGCGCTGACGGCCGCGCAGTGCGCGGATGTGCTTCAGGCGCTGGCCCAGGCCGCTGTCGAGCCGGGCGGCGATCCGCTGCGGACGAGGATCACCGAACGCGGGCGGTCGCTCTCCGGCGGACAGCGGCAGCGGCTGGCGCTGGCGCGGTCGCTGGTGACCGATCCGGAGGTGCTGGTGCTCGACGAGCCGACGTCGGCCGTCGACTCGCACACCGAGGCGCGGGTCGCCCAGGGGGTGAAGGAGCTGCGCGCGGGGCGTACGACGGTGGTGTTCGCCTCGTCCCCGCTGCTGCTCGACCACGCGGACCGGGTGGTCTTCGTACACGGGGGCGCGGTCGCCGCCACCGGCCCGCACCGTGAGCTGCTCCACGGCGACCCGCGGTACCGCGCGGTCGTCACCCGCGGCCCCGGCGACGAGGCGGACGGTGCTGACCGGCCGTCCCGCGCCGGAACGGCGGACAAGGCACCGGACACCTCCGGTGCCCCACAGGCTTTCGCAGACATCGAGGAGTCGGCATGAGAGGAGTCGGCATGATCGGCGTCGCGCCCCCGGCGTACGACCCGGCGGCGCCGGAGACGGCGACCACACTTCCGGTGGGTACGCCCACGACGGTACGGACATACGTCCGCGAACTGATGGGCCGTCACAGGCGGGCTTTCACCCTGCTCATCGCGGCCAACGCCGTCGCGGTGATCGCCTCACTGGTCGGCCCCTACCTCCTGGGCGGGCTCGTCGAGGACCTCTCGGGCGGCGGCCGTGACCTCCATCTGGTGCGTGTGGCCGTGGTGTTCGCGGTCGCGCTGGCCGTCCAGACGTACTTCGTACGGCTGATGGAGCTACGCGGTGCGATGCTCGGCGAGGAGATGCTCGCCGATCTGCGCGAGGACTACCTGGTGCGGTCGGTGGCGCTGCCGCCGGGCGTTCTGGAGCGGGCCGGTACCGGCGATCTGCTCTCGCGTATCACCACCGACATCGACCGGCTGGCGAACGCCATGCGCGAGGCGGTGCCGCAACTGGCGATCGGCGTGGTGTGGGCGGGGCTGCTGATCGGCGCGCTGACCGTGACCGCGCCACCGCTCGCGCTCTCGGTCCTGGTCGCACTGCCCGTGCTGGTCACCGGATGCCGCTGGTACTTCAAGCGGGCGCCTTCGGCCTACCGTTCGGAGGCCGCCGGATACGCGGCGGTCGCGGCGATGCTCGCGGAGACCGTCGACGCCGGGCGGACCATCGAGGCGCACCGCCTGGGGGGCCGCCGGGTGTCGCTCTCGGACCGGCGCATCAAGGAGTGGACCGCCTGGGAACGCTACACACTGTGGCTGCGGTCGGTCCTCTTCCCGGTCATCAACGTCACCTATGTGACCATCCTCGGCGCGGTGCTGCTGCTCGGCGGGTTCTTCGTGCTCCAGGGCTGGCTCAGCGTCGGACAGCTCACCACGGGGGCGCTGCTGGCCCAGATGATGGTCGATCCGGTCGGGCTGATCCTGCGCTGGTACGACGAACTCCAGGTCGCCCAGGTGTCGTTGGCCCGGCTCGTCGGAGTGCGCGAGATCGAGCCCGATGCCGGCGACGAGGAGATCGGGCCGGACGGGCGTACGGTACGCGCCGACGCGGTGCGCTTCGGCTACCGGGAGGGCGTCGACGTACTGCACCGGGTGACGCTCGATGTGGCACCCGGCACCCGGATGGCGCTGGTCGGGCCGTCCGGCGCGGGGAAGTCGACGCTGGGCCGGCTGCTGGCGGGGATCTACGCGCCGCGCACCGGTGAGGTCACGCTGGGCGGCGCCGAGCTGTCCCGGATGCCCGCCGAGCGGGTACGGGAACACGTCGCGCTGGTCAACCAGGAGCACCATGTCTTCGTGGGCTCGCTGCGCGACAATCTGCTGCTGGCCAGGGCGGGCGCCGACGACGCGGAGCTGTGGGCGGCACTCGGCGCGGTCGACGCGGACGACTGGGCCGCGGGGCTTGAGGCGGGGCTGGACACCGGGGTCGGCTCGGGCGGTCTGGCCCTCACCCCGGCGCAGGCCCAGCAGATCGCGCTGGCCCGGCTGGTGCTCGCCGATCCGCACACGCTGGTCCTGGACGAGGCGACCTCACTGCTCGACCCTCGGGCGGCCCGTCATCTGGAGCGTTCGCTGGCCCGGGTGCTGGACGGGCGGACGGTGGTGGCGATCGCGCACCGGCTGCACACCGCGCACGACGCGGATGTGATCGCGGTGGTCGAGGAGGGCCGCATCAGCGAGCTGGGCAGCCACGACGAGCTGGTCGCGGCGGACGGCGCGTACGCGGCGCTGTGGCGCTCCTGGCACGGATGAGCGCGGCGGGCCGGGGCCTCCGGGGGCGGCTCCGGCCCGCAGGTCTTCGGCCCCGGGCTGCCGGACCCGCCCGCCGCCGCACCTCCGCGGACGGCCCGGCCCGCGTACCGCCTCAGATGACGCCGAGCGCGAACGCGCAGCTCACCCCGCCCGCCAGCATGAAGACCGGCATCAGCACCTTGAGCTCCACCCAGCTGCCCGCCCGGAACCGCATGAACTTGGGCGGTCCCACATGGCGCCAGTGCTTGCGGCCGAGCGGTATCGGCCAGAAGATCGGGCAGCCCGAGACCGTGATGGCGTCGCCGATGTCGTGGATCAGGGCGCCCAGGACGATCGGCAGACCCAGCCACATGTACTGCTGGGGCTCGCCCAGCCACAGGAAGTGCTGGCCGGGATCGGTGAAGAACCAGTCGGAACCGTTGCCCGGCTCGTCCAGGATCCCGGCGAGGATCCAGGCGCTGGCAGCGGCCAGCAGCCAGACCAGGACCGTGCTGCTGGCCGGGCGCGCGGCACGCCACAGCAGGCCCTCGATGGCGAGCACCATATGGACGAAGAGAATGCCGAGGACCGCCCAGCGGCCGCCGTAGACCGCCAGGGCGGAGGCTCCGGCACCGAGCAGGACCGCCCACACCCCGGTGTGCGTAAGGGTGCGGTGACCGCCGCCCTTGCGGGGGTCACCCTTGCCCCTCGTGACCTTGTAGACGACACCCGCCACCACGTCCACCAGCGCGCACAGCCCGAGGGACAGCGGCCCGAACGCGTTGGATATCGTCGCGGCCTTGTGATCGAGGTCGGGAGCCAGCGCCGCCCCGGCGCTGATCAGCGCTCCGACCACGAGGACCGGCCACGGCATCGGATGGCCGTACGCCGTCGCCGCCGCCCCCACCCCCAGCCAGGCAGCCGCCCCTGACAGCGAGTGCGCCGGTCCCATCATGGTTCGTCCCGCCCCGTTTTCCGTTGTGCTGAAGCCCAGTTGAGCGCTGTCCGAGAAGGAAGCGTATCGCTCATGATCTTCGCGAGGACAGCCGGTTCCCCCTCGCGGCGAGAAGGCAGGCAAGATGGAGGCGTGACCCTTATCGATCAGCTCCCCGCGACCGCCGACCCCGACGCTCTCTTCGAGGCTTTCTCGTCGTGGGCGGAGGGTCAGGGCATCACGCTCTATCCGGCTCAGGAGGAGGCGCTGATCGAGGTGGTCTCCGGGGCCAACGTGATCCTCTCGACCCCCACCGGGTCGGGAAAGAGCCTGGTCGCGGCGGGTGCGCACTTCGCCGCGCTGGCCCATGACAAGGTCACTTTCTACACCGCGCCGATCAAGGCCCTGGTCTCGGAGAAGTTCTTCGACCTGTGCAAGCTCTTCGGCACCGAGAACGTCGGGATGCTCACCGGCGACGCGTCGGTGAACGCGGACGCCCCGGTGATCTGCTGCACCGCCGAGGTGCTGGCATCGATCGCGCTGCGCGACGGCAAGTACGCCGACATCGGCCAGGTCGTGATGGACGAGTTCCACTTCTACGCGGAACCGGACCGGGGCTGGGCCTGGCAGATCCCCCTCCTGGAACTGCCGCAGGCGCAGTTCGTCCTGATGTCCGCGACCCTCGGTGACGTCTCGCGGTTCGAGGCGGACCTGACCCGGCGCACCGGCCTGCCCACCTCGGTGGTCCGCTCGGCGACCCGCCCGGTCCCGCTCTCGTACGAGTACCGGCGGACCCCGATCACCGAGACGCTGACCGAGCTGCTTGAGACCAAGCAGTCGCCCGTCTACATCGTGCACTTCACCCAGGCCGCGGCGGTCGAGCGCGCACAGTCGCTGATGAGCATCAATATGTGCAGCCGGGAGGAGAAGGACCGGATCGCCGACCTTATCGGCAACTTCCGCTTCACCACCAAGTTCGGCCAGAACCTCTCGCGTTATGTGCGCCACGGCATCGGCGTCCATCACGCGGGGATGCTCCCCAAGTACCGCCGTCTGGTCGAGAAGCTGGCGCAGGCGGGCCTGTTGAAGGTCATCTGCGGTACGGACACCCTGGGGGTCGGGGTCAACGTCCCCATCCGCACGGTGCTGTTCACCGCGCTGACGAAGTACGACGGGACGCGGGTCCGTACGCTCCGCGCCCGGGAGTTCCACCAGATCGCGGGCCGCGCGGGGCGGGCCGGGTTCGACACCGCGGGCTTCGTCGTCGCGCAGGCCCCCGAGCACGTGGTGGAGAACGAGAAGGCGCTCGCCAAGGCCGGCGACGACCCGAAGAAGCGCCGCAAGGTGGTCCGCAAGAAGGCACCGGAAGGCTTCGTCGCCTGGAGCGACACCACCTTCGAGAAGCTGATCGCAGCCGATCCCGAGCCTCTGACCTCGCGGTTCCGGGTCAGCCACACCATGCTGCTCTCGGTGATCGCCCGGCCGGGCAACGCTTTCAAGGCGATGCGCCACCTCCTGGAGGACAACCACGAGCCGCGCAAGGCGCAGCTGCGGCACATCCGCCGGGCCATCGCGATCTACCGTTCGCTGCTCGACGGCGGTGTGGTGGAGCAGCTGGACGCGCCGGACGCCGAGGGCCGCATCATCCGGCTCACCGTCGACCTCCAGCAGGACTTCGCGCTCAACCAGCCGCTGTCCACGTTCGCGCTGGCCGCTTTCGACCTGCTGGACGCCGAATCCCCCTCGTACGCCCTGGACATGGTCTCGGTGGTCGAGTCGACGCTGGACGACCCGCGGCAGATCCTCGCCGCCCAGCAGAACAAGGCCCGCGGTGAGGCGATCGGCCAAATGAAGGCCGAGGGGATGGAGTACGAGGAGCGCATGGAGCGGCTCCAGGAGGTCACGTACCCCAAGCCGCTCGAAGAGCTGCTGGTGCACGCCTACAACGTCTACCGTACGAGCCATCCGTGGGTCGGCGACCACCCGGTGTCGCCGAAGTCGGTCATCCGTGACATGTACGAACGGGCCATGACCTTCACCGAGTTCACCTCGCACTACGAACTCGCCCGCACCGAGGGCATCGTGCTGCGGTACCTGGCGGGCGCGTACAAGGCGCTCGACCACACCATCCCGGACGACCTCAAGTCCGAGGACCTCCAGGACCTCATCGCCTGGCTGGGCGAGCTGGTCCGCCAGGTGGACTCCAGTCTGCTGGACGAGTGGGAGCAGCTGGCCAACCCGGAGGTGGAGACCGCGGAGCAGGCGGCCGAGCGCGCCGACCAGGTCAAGCCGGTCACGGCCAACGCCCGCGCCTTCCGGGTCCTCGTACGCAACGCCATGTTCCGCCGGGTGGAGCTGGCGGCGCTGGACAACGTGGCCGCGCTCGGCGAGCTGGACGGCGAAGCGGGGTGGGACGAGGACGCCTGGGGCGAGGCGATGGACGCCTACTGGGACGAGTACGACGACCTGGGCACGGGGCCGGACGCGCGCGGCCCCAAACTGCTGATCATCGACACGGACGGGGAGAACGCCCCGCACGGGGTGTGGCGGGTGCGGCAGATCTTCGCCGACCCGAACGGCGACCACGACTGGGGCATCAGCGCGGAGGTGGACCTCGCCGCGTCCGACGAGGAGGGCCGTGCGGTCGTCCGGGTCACCGCCGTCGGCCAGCTGTGACCCGGGCAACCGCCGTGACCTGGAAGGACACCGAATGACCAGCCCCACCGAGAGACTGATCGACCTGCTGGACCTGGAGCAGATCGAGGTCGACATCTTCCGCGGGCGCAGCCCGCACGAGTCCCTGCAGCGGGTCTTCGGCGGACAGGTCGCGGGCCAGGCCCTGGTCGCGGCAGGCCGCACCACCGACGGGGAGCGGCCGGTCCACTCGCTGCACGCCTACTTCCTGCGGCCGGGCAGGCCGGGGGTGCCGATCGTCTACCAGGTGGAACGGGTCAGGGACGGCCGCTCCTTCACCACCCGCCGGGTGACCGCCGTCCAGCAGGGCCGCACCATCTTCAATCTGACGGCCTCCTTCCACCGGCCCGAGGAGGGCAGCTTCGAGCACCAGGCGCCGCCGGGCCGGGAGGTGCCGGACCCGGAGACGCTGCCGTCGGTCTCCGACGAGATCCGTGAGCACCTGGGCGAACTGCCCGAGGCGCTGGAGCGGATGGCCCGCAGACAGCCCTTCGAGATCCGGTATGTGGACCGGCTGC
Organism: Streptomyces sp. NPDC059398; assembly: GCF_042751845.1. NCBI lineage: Bacteria > Bacillati > Actinomycetota > Actinomycetes > Kitasatosporales > Streptomycetaceae > Streptomyces > Streptomyces sp. NPDC059398. The sequence continues at coordinate 41,756 of NZ_JBHYWP010000010.1, forward strand.
GCTGGACCCCCGACGAGATCGAGGGCGCCGATCCGCACAGCGCGGTGTGGATGCGGGCGGTCGGGCCGCTCGGCGACGACCAGCTGATCCACACCTGTGCCCTCACGTACGCCAGCGACATGACGCTGCTGGACGCGGTCCGTATCCCGGTCGAGCCGCTGTGGGGGCCGCGCGGATTCGACATGGCGTCGCTGGACCACGCCATGTGGTTCCACCGCCCGTTCCGTACGGACGAGTGGTTCCTCTACGACCAGGAGTCGCCCATCGCGACGGGCGGGCGGGGGCTGGCCCGGGGCCGGATCTTCGACCGTGCGGGGAATCTGCTGGTCTCGGTCGTCCAGGAGGGCCTGTTCCGCAGACTCGGCGCCTGATCCGGCGGGCTGCGGGAGTGCCGTGACGGGGCCCCGCGGGGCGGGTCCGGCAGTCGGACCAAGCCACAGAGCGGCCCCGCCGGACTTCTCCTACGGTGTGATCATGTCCCAAGCGATGTGGTGTTCTGTCAGGATTCGTGCGGCTGTGGCCGTTTCCCTGCCCGCACTGGTGCTCGCCTCCCTCTCGTCGGCCGCGCGGGCCGACAGCAGTCCCGCGCCCCGGCCGGCCGCGGACAGCGGACGGTCCGCGCTGTACGGCACCGGCGTCCAGGTGGCGTCCGGGGCCGCCCGGCCGCCCGAGACGACGGCGCTGTCGTGGATGGTGACCGATCTGCGCACCGGCCGGGTGCTGGCGGCCAGGAACGCGCACCGGCCACTGCCCCCGGCCAGCACGCTCAAGACGCTCTTCGCGCTGACCGTGCTGCCGAAGTTCCCGCCGCAGGAGGTGCACCGCGCGGACCTGACCGACCTCACCGGGCTCCAGCCCGGAAGCAGCCTGGTCGGGATGCGGGAAGGCACTCGGTACACGGTCGCCGATCTGTGGCGCGGCGTGTTCCTGGCCTCGGGCAATGACGCGGTGCACACCCTGGCGACGATGAACGGCGGTGTACCGGCGACCATCAGGAGCATGCAGGCGACCGCCCGCCGGCTCGGGGCGCACGACACCGTGGTCAAGTCGGCCGACGGATACGACACCCCGGGGCAGCACTCGTCGGCGTACGACCTGTCGCTGTTCGCCCGCGCGGGTCTGACGAATCCGGAGTTCCGGCAGTTCGCCTCGACCAGGACCGCGCGTTTCCCCGCGTCGGGCGGGCCGGACGCCTTCGGCATCCAGAACACGAACAGGCTGCTCGTCGGGTCGCACGGTGTCACGCAGTACCCCGGCCTGCTCGGGGTGAAGAACGGCTACACGACGGAAGCGGGCAACACCCTGGTCACCGCCGCCCAGCGGAACGGGCGCACCCTCCTGGTGACCGTCATGAACCCGCAGTCCGGGCAGCCGAACGGCGCCTACGACGAGACACGCTCCCTGTTGGACTGGGGGTTCGCGACGGCGCCCACCGTCTCACCGGTGGACGTGCTGCCCGCCTTCCACCCGGCGCGTCCCCCGGCCCCCGCCGGCAGCAGGGCGCCCGCCGAACACACGCCCCCGGTGGCGGCTTCGCAGACCTCGCACATCACGGTGTCCGGCTGGACGGCCTTCCTGTTCGCCGGCGGGGTGGCCGCCGCCGCGCTGGCCGGCGCCCTGCTGATCGCCCGCCGCCGGGCGCGCAGACAGGGCGGACCGGCCTGAGCCGGTGAGCGGTCAGCGGGGCCGGGGGGGCGCAGGACGGGGGCGTTGGCCGGGTGTTCACGGGTCTCTGGAACAGTACGTACCACTGACCTACGACAGGAGCTGACGATGAGCCTGTACGACATCCCGCTGCACACCCTGACCGGCGACGCGACCTCCCTGGCCGACTACCGGGGCAAGGCGGTGCTGCTGGTGAACGTGGCGTCCAAGTGCGGACTCACCCCGCAGTACGCCGGTCTCGAAAAGCTTCAGCAGCAGTACGGGGAGCGCGGCTTCACCGTCATCGGGGTGCCCTGCAACCAGTTCGCCGGGCAGGAGCCGGGCAGCGCCGAGGAGATCCAGACCTTCTGCTCGGCCAGTTACGGGGTGACGTTCCCGATGCTGGAGAAGACCGACGTCAACGGCGCCGGGCAGCACCCGCTCTACGCGGAGCTGACGAAGGTGGCCGACGGTGCGGGTGAGGCCGGGGACGTCCAGTGGAACTTCGAGAAGTTCCTGATCTCGCCGACGGGCGAGGTCGTCTCCCGGATCCGACCGCGCACCGAGCCGGAGGCGCCTGAGGTCGTGGCGGCCATCGAGGCGCAGCTGCCGGCCTGACGGAGCGGCCCGGACCGATAAGGCGGCCCGGCCCAGGGAAGCGGAGCAAGCCCGCGGAGGATTCTCCGCGGGCCTGCTGTGCTCCTGGTACGGGATCCCGTCGGCCGGATCCCGTACCGGCCGGGCGGGGCGGCACGGGCCGCCTCAGCGGATCGGCATGCCCGCCAGGGTCCGGGCGATCACCAGACGCTGGATCTCGCTGGTGCCCTCGAAGATGGTGTAGATCGCGGAGTCGCGGTGCATGCGCTCGACCGGGTACTCACGGGTGTAGCCGTTGCCGCCCAGGATCTGGATGGCCTGGGCCGTGACCTTCTTGGCCGTCTCGCTGGCGTACAGCTTGGACATGGAGCCCTCGGCCGCGGTGAACGGCTTGTTCGCCGACGCCATCCAGGAGGCGCGCCAGACCAGCAGGCGGGCCGCGTCGATCTGCGTCCGCATGTCGGCGAGCTGGAAGGCGACGCCCTGGTTGTCGATGATCGGACGGCCGAACTGGCTGCGGGTCTTCGCGTAGTCCAGCGCGACCTCGTATGCCGCCCGCGCGGTGCCGACCGCCATGGCGCCGACCGCGGGGCGGGACGCCTCGAAGGTGGCCATCGCCGCGTTCTTCACACGCTCGCCGCCGCCCTGCTTCGCACGCTCCCGGGCGCGGGCCAGCCGCTCGTCCAGCTTCTCCTTGCCGCCGAGCAGACAGTGGCCCGGTACCCGGACGTCCTCCAGGACGACCTCGGCGGTGTGGGAGGCGCGGATGCCGTGCTTCTTGAACTTCTGGCCCTGCGTCAGGCCCGGTGTCCCCGGCGGGACGATGAACGAGGCGTGCCCCTTCGATCCGGCGTCGGGGTCGACGACGGCGACCACGACATGGACGTTGGCGATGCCGCCGTTGGTCGCCCAGGTCTTGGTGCCGTTGAGCACCCACTCGTCCTTGGCCTCGTCGTACACCGCGCGGGTCCGCATCGCGGCGACGTCGGATCCGGCGTCGGGTTCGGACGAGCAGAAGGCCGCGACCTTGACGTCGTTCGCGTCGCCGTACATCTGCGGGATCCAGGTGCCGATCTGGTCCTCGGTGCCGTTGGCGAGGACCCCGACCGCGGCCAGACCCGTACCGACGATCGAGAGCGCGATGCCCGCGTCGCCCCAGAAGAGCTCCTCCATCGCCATGGGGATACCGAGGCCGGTGGGGTCGAAGAACTGCTGGGCGTAGAAGTCGAGCGAGTAGATGCCGACCTTGGCCGCCTCCTGGATCACCGGCCAGGGGGTCTCCTCACGCTCGTCCCACTCGGCGGCAGCCGGGCGGATGACGTCCGCGGCGAATCCGTGGATCCAGTCACGGACCTGCTTCTGGTCATCGTTGAGTTCGAGCGTGAACTCGGCCATGTCCCCTCCAGCACTGCGTTCCATCGGAATGTTACTTGCGGTAACCGCAGTCTGTTACTGGCAAGTAGCCCCTGTCAACCTCCAGGGTCGCCCCCGGCACGGGCCCCCGGTCGGGTGTTACGTTTCGGCAGGGGGCCGGACCGGGCGGCGCAAGCACCACGGATCCGCGTCACAGAGCCAGAATCGCAGGGCGGGGAAGAGGTACCCATGGGGACCACACAGGCCACACCGGCCGGACAAGCAGCGCAGACCACACAGCAGCGCTCGGCACACAGCCGGCGCCGGGAGCTGCTGGAGGCGGCCGACCGGGTCGTGCTGCGGGACGGCCCGAAGGCGTCCATGAACGCCATCGCGGCCGAGGCGGGGATCACCAAGCCCATCCTCTACCGGCACTTCGGCGACAAGGGCGGCCTCTACCGGGCGCTCGCCAAGCGCCACACCGACGCACTGCTGAGCGCGCTGCGGGCCGCGCTGGACGCTCCGGCCGGCCGGCGGGAGCGCGTCGAGGCCACGCTGGACACCTATCTCGCGGCGATCGAGGCCAGACCGCAGGTCTACCGCTTCCTGATGCATCCGGCCGACGACGGCCAGCAGCCCGAGCAGACCTTCGACGTGGGGCTGCACTCGGCGCCGCTGCTGCGCAGGCTCGGCGAGGAGCTGGCCAAGGTGATCGCCGAACGCGTCGACCTCGGTCCGGGCAGTGAGCAGCTGGCGCGGGTCTGGGGTCATGGCATCGTCGGGATGATGCACGCGGCGGGCGACTGGTGGCTCGGTGAACGCCCCTGCCCGCGGGAGCAGTTGGTCAGCAGCCTCGCCGATCTCCTCTGGGGCAGGCTCTCCACGGCCTCCGACCGCACCGGCGGACCGGGCTTCTGAAACACCCGGCCGCGGCAGCCGTCCGGCGGGCACGGCAGTGCGGCGGCGAGGGACAAGGGGCTCAGGGGCGAAAGGGGCTCAGGGCAAGGGGCAGGGCCCTCAGGGTCCCAGCGGTTCAGCCCGGACTCGTGGGTGCGGTGCGCTCAGCGGATCAGCCCGGCCCGGCGGCCGGCCCGCAGCGCCCTGCCGCGGCGCCATCCGGCCAGCCGGTCGGTGTACATCAGGCCGTCGAGATGGTCGCACTCGTGCTGGAGGCAGCGCGCGAAGAACCCGGTGCCGCTGACCGTGACCGGCTCCCCGGTCACCGAGAAGCCCTCCACGACGGCATGGTCGAAGCGCGGCGTGCCCGCCTCGATGCCGGGCAGTGAAAGACAGCCCTCGGCGCCGCGCACGGTGACCCCGTCGGCCTCCACCAGCCGGGGGTTGACCAGATGTCCGAGATGGCGGACGTCCTCGTCGTCCGGGCAGTCATAGACGAACACCCGCAGCCCGGCGCCGATCTGATTCGCCGCGAGGCCGACACCCCGTGCCGCGTACATCGTCGCGAACATGTCCTCGACGAGCCCGGCGAGCGAGGCGTCGAAGCCCGCCACCGGCTCGCAGGGCGCGTGCAGCACGGGATCGCCGTACGGACTCATCGTCCGCACGGCTCCGGAACTGCCGGGGATCGGGCGGTTTCGCATGACGGCAAGCGTACGTTCCGCCCGGAACAGCGCCGCCCCGGTGGTGCCGAGGTCGGGCGCACGGCCGGATCTCGATAGGCTGAGCCCCGCGCCGACGCAAGGAGGATCTAGGACGATGGACGGCAACACGGAGCCGCTGTCGCCGCGGGCCAAGCTGGCCGTGACGGCAGGCAAGGCCGCGGCAGCGGTATCGCGCGCCGCGGGGCGCGGCAGCGGATCGGTGATCGGCGGCAAGGTCGCACTGCGGCTCGACCCCGACCTGCTCGGGCGCCTCGCCCAGCATCTGGACGTGATCCTGGTCTCGGCGACGAACGGCAAGACCACCACGACCCGGCTCATCGCCGAGGCGCTGCGCGCAGCGGGCCCGGTCGTGTCGAACGCCCTGGGCGCCAATATGCCCGCGGGCATCACCTCCGCGCTGGCGGGCGGTTCCGACGCGCGCTTCGGCGTGATCGAGGTCGACGAGAAGTACCTCGCCGGAGTCGCACGCGACACGACACCCAAGGCGATCGCGCTGCTGAACCTCTCCCGCGACCAGCTCGACCGGGCGGGCGAGACCCGCATGCTGGCCGAGCGGTGGCGGGAGGGGCTGGCCGGGACGAAGGCCGTCGTCATCGCCAACGCGGACGACCCGCTGGTCGTGTGGGCCGCTTCGTCCTCCCCCACCGTGGTCTGGGTCGCGGCCGGCCAGGAGTGGAAGGACGACGCCTGGTCGTGCCCGTCCTGCGGCGGTGTGCTCCAGTGGCCGAACGACGAGTGGTTCTGCGCGGACTGCGGTTTCCGCCGCCCGGCGCCCAGTTGGGCGCTCTCCGGGGACTACGTCGTCGATCCGCACGGTTCGGCCTGGCCGATCCACCTCCAGCTGCCGGGCCGGGCCAACAAGGCGAACGCGACCACGTCGGCGGCCGTCGCGGCGACCTTCGGTGTCCCGCCGCAGGTGGCGCTGGAGCGGATGTACGGCGTGCAGGCTGTCGCGGGCCGGTACGACGTGGTGTCGTTCCTCAACCGTGAGGTACGGCTGCTGCTCGCCAAGAACCCGGCGGGCTGGCTGGAGACGTTCTCGCTGATCGATCCGCCGCCGACGCCGGTGATCCTCGCCGTCAACGCCCGCGGCGCCGACGGCACGGACACCTCCTGGCTCTGGGACGTCGACTACACCCGCCTCGCGGGCCACCCCATCTTCGTCATCGGCGACCGCAAGCTGGACCTCGCGGTACGGCTCGAAGTGGCCGGGCTCCAGTTCCAGGTCTGCGAGACGGTGGACGAGGCGGTCCAGTACGCGCCGCCCGGCCGGATCGAACTGATCGCCAACTACACCGCGTTCCAGGACGTGCGCCGCCGCGTCGGCAACTGACCTCAGAGGAAACGATGATGAGCGACAACAGCCTGCGTCTGGTGTGGGTCTACCCGGACCTGCTGAGCACCTACGGCGACCAGGGCAACGCCCTGGTGGTGGAGCGCCGGGCCCGCCAGCGCGGCCTCGACGTGACCCGTATCGACGTGCGCAGCGACCAGCCGGTGCCGACATCCGGCGACATCTATCTGATCGGCGGCGGCGAGGACCGCCCGCAGCGGCTGGCGTCCGAGCGGCTGCGCAGGGACGGCGGGCTCAGCAGGGCGGCCTCCAACGGCGCGATCATCTTCTCGGTCTGCGCCGGGTACCAGATCCTCGGCCACGAGTTCATCAACGACCTCGGCGAGCGCGAGCCGGGCCTGGGGCTCCTCGACGTGATCTCGACCCGCGGCGAGGGCGACCGCTGCGTCGGCGACGTGTACGGCGACATCGACCAGCGGCTCGGCCTGCCGCCGCTGACCGGTTTCGAGAACCACCAGGGCATCACCCATCTCGGGCCGACCGCCCGCCCGTTCGCCCGCGTCCAGCTCGGCCGGGGCAACGGCACGGGCGACGGCACCGAGGGCGCGTACAACGACACCGTCTTCGGTACGTACATGCACGGCCCGGTGCTGGCCCGCAACCCGCAGATCGCCGATCTGCTGCTCAAGCTGGCCCTGGACGTCAACGCGCTGCCGCCGACCGACGACCGCTGGTACGAGGCGCTGCGGGCCGAGCGGATCGCGGTGGCAACACAGCCCGCATGAGGCCCGATACGTACATCTGAGCGGCGTCCAGCAGGCGGACGCCCGCTACGTCTCCGCAGCCCTCCGCCGGTAGGCTGACGGGGATCCAGCCCGGACGACGTGGTCCGGTCACAGGCCCACGTTGCAAAGGTAAGTCGGGCAATGCGAATTGGTGTCCTCACCTCCGGCGGCGACTGCCCCGGTCTGAACGCCGTCATCCGCTCGGTCGTGCACCGCGCCGTCGTCGACCACGGCGACGAGGTCATCGGCTTCCACGACGGGTGGAAGGGCCTGCTCGAATGCGACTACCGCAAGCTCGACCTCGACGCGGTGGGCGGCATCCTGGCCCGCGGCGGCACGATCCTCGGCTCCTCGCGGGTGCAGCCGGCGCATCTGCGTGACGGCGTGGAGCGCGCCCGGGGGCATGTCGCCGATCTGGGGCTCGACGCGATCATCCCGATCGGCGGCGAGGGCACCCTGAAGGCGGCGCACCTCCTCTCCGAGGCCGGGCTGCCGATCGTGGGTGTGCCGAAGACCATCGACAACGACATCGCGTCGACCGATGTCACCTTCGGTTTCGACACGGCCGTGGGGGTCGCGACCGATGCCCTCGACCGGCTGAAGACCACCGCCGAGTCGCATCAGCGGGTACTGATCGTCGAGGTCATGGGGCGCCACACCGGGTGGATCGCGCTGCACTCGGGCATGGCGGCGGGCGCGCACGCCATCGTCGTCCCCGAGCGCCCCTTCGACATCGACGAGCTCACCGAGCTGGTCGGCCGGCGCTTCTCGGCGGGCAAGAAGTTCGCGATCGTGGTGGTCGCCGAGGGCGCCAAGCCGCGCGAGGGCTCGATGAGCTTCGATGTGGGCGCCAAGGACATGTACGGGCACGAGCGGTTCGCCGGGGTCGCCAGGCAGCTCTCCATCGAGCTGGAGGAGCGTCTCGGCAAGGAGGCCCGTCCGGTGATACTCGGTCATGTGCAGCGCGGCGGCACCCCCACCGCGTACGACAGGGTCCTGGCCACCCGGTTCGGCTGGCACGCCGTGGAGGCCGCGCACCGCGGTGCTTTCGGCATGCTGACCGCCCTGCGCGGCACGGAGATCACCATGGTGCCGCTGGGCGAGGCCGTGGAGACCCTCAAGACCGTGCCCGCCGAGCGGTACGCCGAAGCGGAGTGCGTCCTCTGAGCCTCCTCTGACGTTCCCCATTCGCCCGATACGGTACGAACTGCCCCCGGCCACAACTGCGGCCGGGGGCAGTTCTACTCTGGTGCGGACATCAGGCACGAATCAGGAGTGAGTGGATGGACCACAGCGGGCACGGCATGCCCATGGACGGCATGACCATGGATCTGCCGCCGTTCACGCTGGGACGGGGGCTGGGTTTCTCCGCGGACCCGTTCTTCCTGATCGGCTGTCTGGTGGGGCTCGCGCTGTACGGCTGGGGCGTGGTCCGGCTGCGCAGGCGCGGTGACAGCTGGCCGGTCCACCGGATCGCGCTCTTCGTCGTCGGGGTGCTGACCGTCGGCCTCACGATGTGCACGAAACTGAACGACTACGGCATGGTCATGTTCAGCGTGCACATGGTGCAGCACATGATCATCAGCATGCTCTCCCCCATCCTGCTGCTGCTCGGCGCGCCGGTGACCCTGGCCCTGCGCGCCCTGCCCGTCGCGGGCCGGGGCAACCGCAAGGGTCCGCGCGAGCTGCTGCTGATGCTGCTGCGGAGCCGCTACATGCGGATCATCACGCACCCGGCCTTCACCATCCCGCTCTTCATCGCCAGCCTCTACGGGCTCTACTTCACCCCGCTCTTCGACTTCCTGATGGGCTCGATGACCGGACACATCGTGATGATGGTCCACTTCCTCTTCGTGGGGCTGATCTTCTTCTGGCCGATCATGGGGATCGACCCGGGACCGCACCGGCCGGGGTACGTCATGCGGATGCTGGAGCTCTTCGCCGGGATGCCCTTCCACGCGTTCTTCGGCATCGCGCTGATGATGGCGTCCGAGCCGATGGTGCAGGTGTACAAGCACCCGCCCATGTCGCTGGGGATCGACGCGCTCTCGGACCAGGAGGCCGCGGGCGGTATCGCCTGGGCGTTCAGCGAGATCCCGTCCGTACTGGTGCTGATCGCGCTGGTCTTCCAGTGGTACAGCTCCGAGCAGCGGGTCTCCCGGCGCTCCGACCGGGCCGAGGACCGCAACGGCGACCAGGAGCTGGCCGCCTACAACGCCTACCTGGCGTCACTCCAGGCACGCGGCCAGTAGCGGAGAAGGCCCCCGGCGGGCGACGATGGCCCTCCACCTTCGGAGGAGGAGCGGCCATGCCCGGTTCTGTGAAAACGATGGGTGTCATCACCGTGGGGGCCCTGGTCACGGTGACGGGGTATTCGGTGGTGCTCGGCAGCAACGGCTGGCTGTGGTTCGGCTGGGTGGTGCTGGGTCTGGTGACCGTCGGGATGGTCGCGGCGCGCGGCAGCAGCTGAGCGGCCGGGCCGGGGCGCTCAGAACCGGAAGACCGGGCCGGTGGCCGCGTCGAGCGAGCAGGCGTTGGCGAAGGTCCGGTCCCAGTGGGTGGGCCGGCCGCCCCACGTCCCGGCGACGGTGGCCTCCACCGGATCGGACTGCCTGGTGCAGGGCCGCGGCTCGCCGTCGAGACGGTCGAAGCTGCCGCCGGCCCGGTCGAGCGCTCGGCAGGCGGCCGAGGCGTCGGGGTGCGAGCCGTCCTCTCCCGCCGGCGCGCACCGGAGCAGCACGCTGCGGTTCCGGTCGGGGTGCGAGGGCGACGCGACGGTGAGGACGAGTCCGCTCGGGCGGATGGGCGGCGCTCCGGCGGCGGCCTGCGCGGGCGCCGCGGCGGCGAAAGCGAGCAGGGCCGCAGCGGCGGACATCGTACGGGGGCGCATCCGGTCCTCCAGGAACTCGGCACGAGGGTGGGAGCCCAGAGCATCCGGCCACCGGGCCCGGCGGCAAGTCACCGCGCCGCCCGGCCACCCGTACGGACGCGGATCCCGCTGCTCGAACGGCTCCCGGACGCATGCGGACGGGCCCGGGGGGCATGGACGGAGCAGGACGGACGGGTTCCGCGGCGGGCGGTGCGGCGGCTACTGTGCGCCGTCACGGGGAGCGACGGGGAGGCGGGCCGGCCATTGTTCTACTACATCCTTAAATTCGCCGTTTTCGGGCCGGTACTGAGGCTGCTGTTCCGGCCCAGGATCGAAGGGCTCGAACATATTCCGGAGGACGGCGCCGCGATCATCGCGGGCAACCATCTGTCCTTCTCCGACCACTTCCTGATGCCGGTCGTCCTCAGCCGGCGCATCACCTTTCTCGCGAAACAGGAGTACTTCACCGGGCCGGGCATCAAGGGCCGGCTGACGGCCGCCTTCTTCCGCAGCGTCGGCCAGATCCCGGTGGACCGGTCGGGCCGTGAGGCGGGCAGGGCCGCGGTCCGTGAGGGGCTCGGCGTGCTCGGCAGGGGCGAACTGCTCGGGATCTATCCGGAGGGCACCCGCTCGCACGACGGCAGGCTCTACAAGGGCAAGGTCGGGGTCGCCGTGATGGCCATCGAGGGCCGGGTCCCGGTGGTGCCGTGCGCGATGGTGGGCACCTTCGAGATCCAGCCGCCCGGCCGGCGGGTGCCGAAGATCCGGCGGGTCACGATCCGCTTCGGGGAGCCGCTGGACTTCAGCCGCTACGCGGGTCTGGAGAAGGAGAAAGTGGCGCTGCGGGCCGTCACCGACGAGATCATGTACGCGGTACTCGGGCTCTCGGGCCAGGAGTACGTCGACGCGTACGCCGCCGATGTGAAGGCCGCACAGGCGAAGAAGCCGCCGCACCAGCCGGGCTGACACCGGATCGGCTGTGAGCAGAACCGTCTGGCCCCGGGAGCGAGGCGGACCGTAGCGTCGGCGGCATGAGCAGCAGGGGAAGCGCCTTCGTACTGGGAGCGACAGGGCAGATCGGGCGCGCGGCGGTGCGCGCGCTGGTCTCGGACGGCTGGGAGGTGCGGGCCGCTTCGCGCGGGACGGGCGACAGCGACGACGGCCTGCCGGACGGTGTGCGTACCGTCCGTGTCGACCGGGATGTCGATGGCGCGCTCGCGGCGGCCCTGGGGCACGGCTGCGACGTCCTGGTGGACATGGTCGCGTACGGAACGGAGCATGCCCGGCAGCTGGTGGGCCTCGCGGACCGAATCGGCTCCGCGGTGGTGATCTCCAGTGGCGCGGTGTACGCGGACGCAGAAGGGCGCAGTTTCGACACCCAGGACGAGCCGGACGGTTTTCCGCGCTTTCCGGTGCCGATCCCCGAGAGCCACCTCACGGTCGGGCCGGGCCCGGCCACGTACGGCACCCGCAAGGTGGCGCTGGAGCGTGAGCTGCTGGCGGCGGCCGGGACGCTGCCCGTGACCCTGCTGCGGGCGGGCGCGATCCACGGTCCGCACGGCCGGGCGCCGCGTGAGCTGTACTTCGTCAAGCGGGCGCTCGACGGGCGGCCGGTGCGGATCCTGGCGTTCGGCGGGCGCAGCCGCTTCCACCCGGTGCATGTCTCCAACCTGGCCGAGATGATCAGGCTGGCCGCGCTGCGCCCGGGGTCGCGGGTGCTGAACGGCGGGGATCCCGAGGCGCCGACGGTCGCCGGGATCAGCGCGGCCATCGACGAAGTCATGGGCGTACGGAGCCGGTTGGTGCTGATCGAGGGGCGCGCCGCGGCGGACGGCACGGTGGGCAGCACACCATGGGGCGTCGACCACCCTGTGGTGTACGACATGTCGGCCGCCGAACGTGAGCTGGGCTACCGGCCGGTGACCGGGTACGCCGATTCCCTGCCCGCGACCGTGGAGTGGATCACCGGCCGGCTCCGGGACAGCGACGGGGACTGGCGCGGGGCCTTTCCCACGATGGCCAGGACGTACGACCCGCATCTCGATCTCTTCGACTACGCGGCGGAGGACGCCTGGCTGGGGAACCGGTGACCGAGCGGTCCCCCAGCGGGGGCTGTTACGGCTTCGGCGTGGCGTGCGGGGCGCAGGTCACATCGTGGCGGTCGGTGCTGCCGGTGAGCAGATAGCTGTCCACCCTGCTGTTGATGCACGGGTTGACCAGACCGGTCACCCCGTGCGAACCGGCGTCCTTCTCGATGATCAGGCGCGAGCCCTTGAAGCGCCGGTGCAGGTCGACGGCCCCCTGGAACGGTGTGGCCGCGTCACGGGTCGACTGGACGATCAGGACCGGCGGGAGGCCCTTGCCGGTGTGTACGTCGACCGGGGTCCGCTGCTTCGCGGGCCAGGTGGCGCACGGCAGGTTCATCCAGGCGTTGGACCAGGTCAGGAAGGGGTAGTCCTTGTTCAGCCTGGTGTTGTCCCGGTCCCATGTCCGCCAGTCGGTGGGCCACTTGGCGTCCGCGCACTCGACCGAGGTGTAGACGGCCGTCCCGTTCTCCGCCGAGATATTGCCCGCGGTGTCCGACATATCGGGCCCCGCGGCATCGATCAGCGGCTGCGGGTCACCGGCGAGGTACTGGCTCCAGGCCTTGGCGACCGGTGCCCAGGAGGAGTCGTAGTACGGCGCGTTCTGGAAGAACGCGAGCAGCTCGGCGGGGCCGACGACTCCGCCGAGCGGATGCTTCTTCGCCGTGGCCCGCAGCTTCTCCCACTGCTTTTCGACAGCGGCGGCCGTCTTCCCGATGTGGTACGCGGCATCGTTGGCGGCGACCCAGTTCTGCCAGTCGCTCCAGCGGCCCTGGAAGGCGATGTCCTGGTTGAGGTTGGCCTCGTACCAGATGTTCGACCGCTTCGGGTCGACCACGCTGTCCACGATCATCCGGCGGACATGGCCGGGGAAGAGCGTTCCGTACACCGCGCCGAGGTAGGTGCCGTAGGAGACGCCCAGGTAGTTGAGCCTCTTCTCGCCGAGCGCCGCCCGGATGACGTCGAGGTCACGTGCCGAGTTGGGCGTCGTCAGATACGGCAGCATCGCACCGCTGCGCTTGGCGCAGCCCTGCGCGTACTGCGCGGCGAGCTTGCGCTGGACCCGCTTGTCGGCCGTGCTGTCCGGGACCGGATCGGCCTTGGGGGCGCTGACGTACTGCTGCGGGTCGACGCAGGAGACCGGTGCCGAGTGGCCCACACCGCGCGGGTCGAAGCCCACGAAGTCGTACGCCTTGGCGGTGTTGACCCACAGGGCGCTCTTCGTGGTGGTCCTGGCGGGGAAGCGCATGCCCGAAGCGCCGGGGCCGCCGGGGTTGTAGACGAGGGAGCCCTGCCGCTGCGAGGCGGTGCCGGTGCTCACAGCGCGGTCGACGGCGAGCCGGATCGTCCGGCCGTCGGGGTGTGCGTAATCGACCGGGACGGTCACCCAGCCGCACTGGATCGGCTTCGCGAGCGCCCAGTCCGCAGGGCAGTCCTGCCAGTCGATCCCCGCCCTCGCCGCCCGCGCGGCGGCGACGGCTGCTCCGTGCGCCTCCGAGCCGGCGCGGCCGCGGCCGTCGGCGGTGGCCGACGGCGCAGCCATGGCGCCCGCTATGAGCGTCGCCGCGGCCAGAGCGCCGGCCGAACCGAGCACTGCGGTGCGTCTCACGTGGTACCTCCCCCTGTGCGAAGCGCCGTTCGTGCGGCGCTCTCCAGTACGTACCGGGGATCCTTTCTTGTGAACAGTCCCTGACAACAGGGCGCATGGGCGTTCTTTGCCAACCCGAAATGCGGCGAGGCGGGTCCCGGTGAGCGGTGCAGCCGTGGGCGGACCGCTCCCGTCCGCAACGGGGAACCAAGGGCCGGATGTTGGCGGGCAGCGGCTGAACCCCGTTCGCTGCACGGCAAGTTGGCGTGCTCCGGCCGAACTCGTCCCCGCACAGCACCCGGTGTGCGTGGCACGGTGATCCGTTCGGGCGGCCCGGCCCGCGTGCGGCCCGCCGTTCGTGCGCATACCGGCGTCCGCGCCCGCCTGCCGGAATGGTCCCCGGCCCGGACCACGCGCGGATCCGTCTTTCGGCGGTGGCCGTGACACCGATGGGCGTCCCCCGGAAGACGGAGGGTCGCAGCGGTCCGGCGGGCGCGCCGAGTTGCGCGGCGCGGCGGCGAACTCGCCCAGAACCGGGGCTGCGCCCCAGGTGAGAGCCGTGAAGCCGGGCTGGTCCATGGCCCGGGGAGCGTGGTGTCCACCCGAACAGGCCAAGTGACACGAACCATTACAAATCGGCGCGGTCAGTCATAGATCGGTCCTGCCATGGGTGAAGATCCGGGGGACGACAAGCCCCCGCCGCCGCGGCGGGGCGGTCCGGGCGGACGCCGAGTCCTGCCGCCGCACCCGGATGTCTGGTCGACACGAGTGGATCGGCAGGAGTGGAGGACCCAAGCAGTCCGGGGCGACAGCGACGTCGCTCCTCGGGGTGAAGCCGCCGGGCGGGGCGGGGGGGGGTGTTGTTTGTGGGGGGCGGATCTCGGCGCCGGGGCCTGGCGCCGCCCCCCCCCCCCCGGCGTACCGTACACACCGTGGTTGTGGGGGGGGGGGAGTATGGGGGCGATCAGTG
>NZ_JBHYWP010000010.1:56571-86945 GCF_042751845.1 Streptomyces sp. NPDC059398
CACACCCCGCGAGCCCGGGCGCGGCCCGCGCCGCCCGCCCGCGGCGGCGGGCGGGCGGGGGCCCGCGCCCCCCCCCCCCCCCGCGCCCCCCCCCCCCCCCCCCCCCGGGCAACTTCGCCGGCCCGAACCCGACAGGTCATCCTTCACAGGCGGTTTGCGAAGGGTTGCGCATGACTGCGCAGATTCATATCCCGTCTCTGCTCGCCCGCGCCGGAACAGCATCGGCCCTCACCCTCGCCGCAGTCGCGGGGACCTCGCTGGCACCGGGGGCAGCCGTGGAGGCCCAGGCCGCCGCGCACGCCGCACAGGCCGTACGGATCGCGGCCTCCAAGAAGGGGGCTCCCTACCAGTGGGGGGCGACAGGACCGTCGCGGTTCGACTGCTCAGGGCTGACGCAGTACTCGTACAAGCGGGTGGGCAAGACGCTGCCCCGCACCGCCCAGGCCCAGTACAACCGGGTACGCCATATCGCGGCCTCCGGCCGGCACCCCGGTGACCTGGTCTTCTTCCACTACGGCCGGAGCGTGTACCACGTCGGTATCTACGCCGGGGCCGGGAAGATGTGGCACTCCCCCAAGACCGGCGCGGTGGTGAGACTGGAGAAGATCTGGTCCCGCAGCGTCTGGTACGGCCGGGTGGGCTGACGCCGGGTCCCTGCGGGCGCTGTCAGCCCGTGCCGCCCTCAGCCCTGGACCGGGGCGGTCCAGGGCAGGGCGATCCAGACGGTCTTGCCGCCGTCCCGTGTCGGAGTCACCGTCAGCCGGCCGCCGTTCTCGGCCGCCAGCCAGCGGATGATCACCATGCCCCGGCCGTTGTCCTGCTGCACCGCGGCCGGCAGCCGCTGGGGCCAGCGCGGATGGGAGTCGGTGACCCCGACGCACAGCCGCTCGTCCCGCTCCAGAACGGCCTGCACCGTGAAGGTGGGGGACGCGCCGAAGGTGTGCTGCACCGCGTTGGTCGCGAGCTCCGAGACGATCAGCCGGATGGTGTCCGCCAGCTCCGCTTCGGAGGGCAGCCCCCATCCGGTGAGCACACGGGCCACGAACGTCCGGGCGGCCGGGACCGAGGCCGGCTCGCTCGGCAGGGTGACGGATGCTTCCTGGTGGTCTGCCATGACGGCCTGTCCCTTTCCCACCGCTGCGGCGCGGATCTCGTGCCGGATGCACTTCGAGACGGCCTCGGGTGGCGCTTCGTGCGAGCGTGACACTCATAGTGACCGCAGGACCGGCGATCCACAAAGAAGTGCATATATCTGTCGCTCAAAGTGATGAACTCTGCGACGGAAGACCGTATTTGGCGGCTGGAATGGCACGTTGGCATAAACGGGCCGACCGGAGGGAGAAGGGGGTGCGGAGCAGTCCCGCGGTGCGCCGCGTCAAACTCGGTGCCGAGCTGCGCAGGCTGCGTGTCCTGGCGGGCCTGACCAGCGCCGCCGCGGCCCGGCATGCGGGCTGGCACCAGTCCAAGGTGAGCCGGATCGAGACCGGGCGCAGTGGTGTGAAGCCGTCGGACGTGGCCCTGCTCCTCGATGCGTACGGGGTGGACGACGCCCCGCAGCGCGAACTGCTGGCCGCGCTGTGCGGGGCGGGGGCCGAGGAGAGCGCCGGCTGGTGGCACGCCTACCGGCGGCTGCTGCCCGCCCAGTACCGGGACTTCATCAGGCTGGAGTCCCAGGCCTGCACGGCGCACACCTTCGAGACCTCGGTGGTGCCGGGGCTGTTGCAGACGCCCGGTTACGCGAGGGCGGTCACCCGGGCGTCGCTCGACGGGATGCCCGCCGGGGCCGTCGACTCACTGGTCGATGTGCGGCTGGCGCGGCAGCGGGTGCTGGCGGCGGACCCGCCACTGGAGCTGAGCGCGGTGGTCGACGAGGGCGCGCTGCACCGGCGGATGGGCGGGCGCGGGGTGATGGCGGAGCAGTTGCGGCACGTACGGGAGGTGGCCCGGCTCCCCCATGTCCGTGTGCAGGTCATGCCGTTCGCGGCCGGCGGGCACATCGGACTCACCGGCTCTTTCACAATTTTCTCCTTTCCGAACATCATTGATCTGGATGTGGTCGTTCTCGACCACTTGATGAGTAGCCGTTATCTGGAACGGAAAGAAGACCTTGAGGCGTACAGCGCCGCGTTCCGCAGGATCCAGGCGCGCGCCCTTCCGCAGAAGGAATCGTTGGATCTCATCGCCGGGATCGGTGACGGCGTCTAGGGAGGCACCATGTCCGCACATCCTGCGAATGTCCCTTCCAGTACTTCTCTGAACAGCGCGCGGTGGCGGCGCAGCAGCCGCAGCACCGGAATGAACAACTGTGTCGAGACCGCGCTGCTCGACGGCGGTCTGCTGGCCGTCCGTGACTCCAAGCGGATCCACCGCCCGGCGCTGCTCTTCGGGGCGGACGCCTGGACCTGCTTCCTGGCGTCGGCGCACCGCCGGAGCGCAGCCACCGGCACCGCGGAGCGCGGTACCGCGGGCAGCTGAGGCGGGCGGCTTCCGGCCGGGTGACGGGCGGCAGAAGGGCCGGCGGGGTCCCGTCACCCGGTGGGCGCGGTCCGCAGGACCGTGTCCACCGCCCACTCGATCTGTTCCTCCGTCAGATCGGCGCGTGCGGTGAGCCGCAGCCGTGAGATCCCGTCGGGGACCGACGGGGGGCGGAAGCAGCCGGCCAGCAGGCCCGCCGCGCGGCAGTCGGCCGCCCAGCGCACCGCCTGTTCCGGCGAGGGCGCCAGTACGGAGACCACGGCCGCCTGCGGGCGTACCGCACTGAGCCCGCCCGCGGTGAGACGGGCGTGCAGGGTGTGCGCCACTGTGCGGGGGCGCCCGGCGAGCAGGGGTTCGTCGCGCAGCAGCCGCAGGCTCGCCAGCGCCGCTCCCACCGCCGCGGGCGCCAGGCCCGTGTCGAAGATGAAGGTGCGGGCCTCGTTGACGAGATGGTCGATGACCCGGGCCGGCCCCAGCACCGCACCGCCCTGACTGCCCAGGGACTTCGACAGGGTCACGGTGGCGACCACGTCGGGCGCCCCCGCGAGTCCCGCCGCGTGCACGGCGCCGCGCCCGCCGTCGCCGAGTACCCCGAACCCGTGCGCGTCGTCGGTGATCAGCGCCGCGCCGTAGGTACGGCAGACCGCGGCCAGTTCGGGCAGCGGCGCGGCGTCGCCGTCGACGGAGAAGACCGAGTCGGTGACGGCGACGGCCCGCCCGCCGCCGTGGACGTCCAGCGCCTTTCCGGCCGCATCGGGGTCGCTGTGCGGGACGACTTCGGTCACTGCTCTGGAGAGCCGGCACCCGTCGATGATCGAGGCGTGGTTGGCGGCGTCCGAGACGATCAGGGAGTCGGCTCCGGTGAGCGCGGTGAGCACGGCGAGGTTGGCCGCGTACCCGGACGAGAAGACCAGCGCCGCCTCGAAACCGCTGAACTGCGCCAGTTCGCCCTCCAGTTCGGCGTGGAGTGCGGTGGATCCGGTAATCAGCCGGGAGCCGGTGGCGCCCGCGCCCCAGCGGCGGGCCGCGTCGGCGGCGGCCGCGGTGACGACGGGGTGGCCGCTCAGCCCCAGATAGTCGTTGCTCGCGAGGTCCAGCGCGTCCGGGGCGGCGGACCGCGGCCGGAGCGTACGGACCAGCCCGGCGTCCGACCGGCGGCGCGCCGCGGTGTCGGTCCACTCGAAGGGCTCGCGGGGCTCGGCTGGAGTCATGGTCGGTCCCTTTTTGTAGGCAGTTCACAGACCCTAGCCGGGGCGATGCGGGGTCATGGTGTGGCAATACACACACGTCAGGTGGGAGGTGTTGTTCGGTTCCTCCTTGGCCGGAGGTGGTGGCGTAGGCCAGGATCACCCCTATGGACCTGCTGAACACGCTGGTGGACAAGGGGCTGCGGCGCGAACTGCCGACCCGTGAAGAGGCTCTCGCCGTACTGGCGACGACCGACGACGAACTGCTGGACGTGGTGGCGGCAGCCGGGAAGGTGCGGCGCCAGTGGTTCGAGCGCCGGGTGAAGCTCAACTACCTGGTGAATCTCAAATCGGGCCTCTGCCCGGAGGACTGCTCGTACTGCTCGCAGCGCCTGGGCTCCAAGGCCGAGATCCTCAAGTACACCTGGCTGAAGCCCGACGAGGCGTCGAGGGCCGCGGCGGCCGGAGTGGCGGGCGGTGCCAAGCGGGTCTGTCTGGTCGCCAGCGGCCGGGGGCCGACGGACCGTGATGTCGACCGCGTGTCGGAGACGATCGAGGCGATCAAGGAGCAGAACGAGGACATCGAGGTCTGTGCCTGCCTCGGGCTGCTCAAGGACGGCCAGGCGGAGCGGCTGCGGGCGGCGGGCGCCGACGCGTACAACCACAATCTCAATACGTCGGAGGCCACTTACGCCGACATCTGCACCACCCATGACTTCGCCGACCGGGTCGACACCGTCCAGCACGCCCGGGCTGCCGGTCTCTCGGCCTGCTCGGGGCTGATCGCCGGGATGGGGGAGAGCGACGCGGACCTGGTCGACGTGGTCTTCGCACTGCGCGGCCTGGACCCCGACTCGGTGCCGGTGAACTTCCTGATCCCGATGGAGGGAACCCCGCTGGCCGGGGAGTGGCATCTGACCCCGCAGCGGTGTCTGCGCATCCTGGCGATGGTGCGGTTCGTCTGCCCGGACGCGGAGGTACGGCTCGCGGGCGGGCGCGAGGTGCATCTGCGCACCTTGCAGCCGCTCGCCCTGCATCTCGTCAACTCCATCTTCCTCGGCGACTATCTGACGAGCGAGGGCCAGGCGGGCCGGGCCGACCTGGAGATGATCGCGGACGCCGGTTTCGAGGTGGAGGGCTCGGACACGACGACGCTGCCCGGACACCGTGCGGGTCTGGTGGCGGTACGCCGCAGGGGCGCCGGGACGGATCTCGCGCCCAATGCCTGAATCGGCGGAGCTGCTCGCACTCGACCGGCGCCATGTCTGGCACCCGTACGG
The DNA here is from genome assembly GCF_042751845.1 of Streptomyces sp. NPDC059398. NCBI lineage: Bacteria > Bacillati > Actinomycetota > Actinomycetes > Kitasatosporales > Streptomycetaceae > Streptomyces > Streptomyces sp. NPDC059398. Next base: position 61,514 of record NZ_JBHYWP010000010.1, read on the forward strand.
TCCGATGCCCGGCCGACAGGAGCCACTGCTCGTCGAGTCGGCGTCCGGGGTGCGCCTGCGGGTGGCCGGCGCGGGCGAGCTGGTGGACGGCATGTCGTCCTGGTGGTCGGCGATCCACGGCTACAACCACCCGGTGCTGAACGAGGCCGCGCGCGGTCAGCTGGACCGGATGAGCCATGTGATGTTCGGCGGGCTCACCCATGAGCCCGCCGTCCGGCTCGCGGCGAAGCTGGTGGAGATCACCCCGGAACCGCTCCAGCACGTCTTCCTCTCCGACTCCGGTTCGGTCTCGGTCGAGGTCGCCGTCAAGATGTGCCTGCAGTACTGGCGTTCCGTCGGCCGCCCAGGGAAGCAGCGGCTGCTGACCTGGCGGGGCGGCTACCACGGGGACACCTGGCACCCCATGTCGGTGTGCGACCCGGAGGGCGGGATGCACGACCTGTGGTCGGGGGTACTGCCGCGGCAGGTCTTCGCGGACGCTCCCCCGGCGGAGTACGAACAGGGGTACGCCGATCACCTCCACGAGCTGATCGGCCGTCATGCGCGGGAGCTGGCAGCGGTGATCGTGGAGCCGGTGGTCCAGGGCGCGGGCGGGATGCGTTTCCACTCCCCCGGGTATCTGCGGGTGCTCCGTGAGGCGTGCGACGCACATGGTGTGCTGCTGGTCTTCGACGAGATCGCCACCGGCTTCGGCCGTACGGGCAGGCTCTTCGCCGCGGACCACGCCGGGGTCGCGCCGGATGTGATGTGTGTGGGCAAGGCCCTGACCGGCGGCTATCTGACGATGGCGGCGACGCTCTGCACCCCTCGGGTGGCCGAGGGGATCGCGCGGGGCGAGGTGCCGGTGCTGGCCCACGGGCCGACGTTCATGGGCAATCCGCTGGCCGCTGCGGTGGCCTGCGCCTCGGTCGACCTGCTGCTCGGACAGGACTGGGAACGGGAGGTCGAGCGCCTGGAAACGGCTCTGCTCGACGGTCTGTCCGGGGCGGCGGAGCTGCCGGGCGTCCGGGATGTCCGGGTCCTCGGTGCGATCGGGGTGGTCCAGCTCGACCATGAGGTGGACATGGCGGCGGCGACCCGGGTGGCGGTGCGCGAGGGGGTGTGGCTGCGGCCGTTCCGCGATCTCGTCTACACCATGCCGCCGTACATCACCGGTGATCAGGACGCGGCACGGATCTGCCGTGCGGTGTGCGCAGTGGCGCGGGAGGCATGACATGACGATTCTGGTGGTGACGGGGACCGGCACCGAGATCGGCAAGACGGTGGTGACCGCCGCGGTGGCCGCCGCGGCACACGGCCGGTCCGTCGCGGTGCTGAAACCGGCGCAGACCGGGCTGCTCCCCGGCGAGCACGGCGACGCGGCCGAGGTGGCACGGCTGGCCGGGGCGGTGACCGCGGTCGAACTGGCGCGCTTCCCGGACCCGTTGGCCCCGGCGACGGCCGCCAGACGCGCCGGGCTCGCGCCGCTGCGCCCGCAGGAGGTGGCGGAGGCGGCGCAGAAGCTGGCCGCCGAACACGATCTGGTGCTGATCGAGGGCGCGGGCGGGCTGCTCGTACGGTTCGACGACGAGGGCGGCACGCTCGCGGACGCGGCCCAGCTGATGGGGGCGCCGGTCCTGGTGGTCGCCCCGGCCACGCTCGGCACGCTGAACTCGACGGCCCTGACCGCCGAGGCGCTGCGCGCCCGGCGGCTGGAGTGTGCGGGGGTGGTGATCGGCAGCTGGCCGGCCGAGCCGGGTCTGGACGCCCGGTGCAATGTGGTGGACCTCCCCGAGGCCGCCGGGGCCCCGCTGCTCGGCGTGGTGCCGGAGGGCGCGGGCCGGCTGGCGCCGGCCGGCTTCCGCGACCGGGCGCGGAGCTGGCTCGCACCCCGCATCGGCGGGACCTGGGTCCGCGCCCAGCACGTCCCGGGAGGTCCTCCGGGGCCGCCGGAGTGCGCCGGGCCATCGGGGGCATGAGCGGGGCAGACAGTGGGACCATGGCCGAACCCGCTGCCGTCCCGTAGTGCCGTCCCGTACGCCGCCGGAGGAGAAGACCAGCGATGCCGCTGCGCAGCACCAGGAACCCACGCGACACCGTGCACCATCCGCTCTTTGCCCGCTTCTACGCCCGGTGCAGCGTCAGCGCCGACCGCACCGCGGGGGTGGCGGCCCACCGTGCCGAACTGCTCGCGGGCCTCTCCGGCCGGGTGATCGAGATCGGTGCGGGCAACGGGCTGAACTTCGCCCACTACCCGGCGGCGGTCTCCGATGTGGTGGCCGTCGAACCGGAGCGCACCCTGCGGCAGTTGGCGGTGCGGTCCGCGATGGAGGCCACGGCCACGGTGGACGTGGTGCCGGGGACGGCGGAGGCGCTTCCCGTGCGGGACGGGACGTTCGACGCGGCTGTGGCGTCGCTGGTGCTGTGCACCGTACGCGACCTTCCGCAGGCGCTCGCCGAGATCAGGCGCGTGCTGCGGCCCGGCGGTGAGCTGCGGTTCTTCGAACACGGTCTGGGCCGGGGCCGCGCGATGGCGACGGCCCAGCGGGCCGTGGACCGTACGGTGTGGCCGCTGCTCTTCGGTGGCTGCCACACGGCGCGGGACACCCTGGCCGCGATCGAGACGGCCGGTTTCGAACTGGGCGCCTACCGGCGGCTGAACGTGCCGGAGAGCGGTCTGCGTCTGCCTTCCTCGCCCTGTGTGCTGGGCAGGGCGAGGCGGCCGGGCCCGTCTGCTGTCGCATGAGGCGCGGGAGGACGGGGTGAAGGCGGGACGGGGGCCGGAAAGCGGGGCACGTCGGGAGCGGAGCGAGGCGGGAGGGCGTGCCAGGGACGGGAGAGCGGGGCGCCGGTGGCTCACAGGCTCCACTGGCGCAGTTCGTCGGCGATGGTCCGGACATCCGCCTTGTCCTGCTTCACCAGCCGCGCCAGATCTCTGACCTGCTCGGGCGAGGTGACGATCTTCAGCCCGCAGGCGATCAGATAGCCGTAGGCGACAGCTGAGGCGAACATCGCGTTGGAGTGCTCCAACGCCGGTACGTGGAGCAGCTGTTGCAGCAGAGCGGCGGCGCGGGCGTACGGGTCGCCGTAGACGGGGATCCCGAAGACCTCCGCCTCGTGCCGGCTGACGGCGGCCACCAGAGCGCCCCAGTCGGTGACGGGCGGATCGCCCGGCGTCTTGTGCTCGGCGACCATGAGCAGCCAGGCGAGATCGATCGTGAGGTTCAACGGCTGCCTTTGCGGCGCTTGGCCGCGGGGGCGGACTCCTGCTTGCCCGTGGGGGCGGACTCCTCCGCGAAGACCGACGCGTACTGCTTCATGAAGTCGGCGGCCGCTTCGACGAAGGTGTGCCCCACCTCGCCGGCGTCCTGGTTGACCAGCTCCTCGATATAGCGGTTCACGCTCACGCCCCGTTGGAGAGCGCGCTGGCGTGCCGCTTCGGCGGTCGCTTCGTCCACACGTACGTTCAGCTGGGTCTTGGCCACACCGCTACGCTAGCGCGCAAGCGCTAGCACCGGCAAGAGCGCCGGCCGGCTCAGAGGTCCAGGACGAGCCCCGGCGACAGGGCGCGGGACACACAGGCGTACATCCGGCCGGCCGGGGCTCCGATGTCGTCCCGGTGTTCGGGCTCGCCGTCGAGCACGGTGAGTTCGCAGCTGCCGCAGACACCTTCACGGCAGCCGGACGGTACGGGGAATCCGGCCTGGTTGAGCGCGTCGAGCAGCGACTCGTCCTCCGGCACCCGGACGGTCCGCCCCGACCGGGAACAGACGGCGTCGAAGGCCGTGTCGGGGCCGAACGATCTGGCCACCGGCTGGAACCGCTCCATCCGCAGCTGCCCGGCGGGGAACGCGGCCTCCGCGGCGGCCAGCATCGGTGCGGGTCCGCAGCAGTAGACCAGCGCACCGGGGGCCGCCCCGGAGGCCAGTGCCGCCAGGTCCGGCCTGCCGTGCTCCCGGGTGGCGACGATCCGGACCCGGTCCCCGTACGCGGAGCGCAGTTCCCCGGCGAAGGGCATCGCGTCGGCCGAGCGGCCGACGTACACGAGCGACGCGGGGATGCCCGAGGCGACCGCCGTCCGCAGCATCGGCAGGGTGGTGGTGATGCCGATCCCGCCCGCGAGGAAGAGGTACTCCGGCGCCGGTTCGAGCGGGAAGTGATTGCGCGGCAGCGACACTTCGAGGGTGCGCCCCTGGCGCAGAAAGCGGTGGATGTACTCGGATCCGCCCCGGCTGAGCGGATCGTGCCGTACCGCGATGCGGTAGGAGTCCTGGTCCGCCGGGTCGCCGCAGAGCGAGTACTGCCGGGTCAGCCAGTTCGGCAGGGCGAGGTCGATGTGCGCCCCGGGGGCCCAGGGGGCCAGTGGGCCGGTGGCACCGCGCAGGACGAGGGATACGACGTCCTGGGCGACCTGGTCGATGTGCTCGACGACGGTCTGCTGCATCGGGAATCCGCTTTCGGCTGGTCGGTCGGGCTGGTCAGTAGAGCTTCCGGTAGGCCTCTTCGAGGCTGCTGTCGATCACCTGGGGGTCGATGTCGAGACCGAGCTGAGCGGTGACGGTCTCGCCCGCTGTCGGGAGTTCATCGGCGAGGGCCTGGCTCGCGGGGTCCCACAGCCGGGACCTGAGGAGCGCCCGGCCGCAGTGGAAGTAGACCTCCGCCACGTCCACGACGAGCGCCAGCAACGGTTCCCGGGCCTCGGTCCGCATCCGGGCGAGCACGTCAGGTTCGTCGGTGGCATAGGCACTGCCGTTGACCCGCAGCATTTCGCGTACTCCCGGGACGAGGAAGAGCAGCCCGACCCCGTCGTTCTCGGCGAGATTGCGGAAGGAGTCGGCGATCTTGTTGCCGGGCCGGTCGGGGATCGCGAGCGTGTGGGGGTCGAGGACCTTCACGAACCCGGGGTAGTCGCCGCGGGGCGAGCAGTCGGTACGTCCCGCGGCGTCCGCCGTGGCCAGGGTCAGGAAAGGCGAGTGGGCGATGAAGCGGTGCACATACTCATCGACGTGGTCGAGCTTCTTGTCCTTCATCATCGCGTCGGGCTCGCCGAGCCGGGTGCGTACTCCGGCCGGCGACACCCGCCGGGGGCGTGTACGGGGAGATGTCACGAGGAGTCCTTTCCTGAGCGGCACGTGGCGACGGCGCTGCGCTGCTCCGCCGCAGTCCATGGCAGTATTGTGAGCAATTGCTCATGTCGTGCGCCACTCGCTTTCGGGTCGTGCTCCAGGAGGTGCCGTGGCATCGGGTTCCCGCAGACTTCAACCACGTAAGAAGCCGCTCCAGGCCAGATCCGAACTCACCCGGCAGCGCATCCTCACCGCCGCTGCTCACGTTTTCGCCGAGCACGGCTATGCCGCCGGGACCACCAACCGGATCGCCGAGCAGGCGAGGATCTCCATCGGCTCGCTGTACCAGTACTACCCGAACAAGGACGCGATCCTGGCCGAGCTGCTGAACCGGCACCTCGACGCGGGGGTGGCGGCGACGCAGCGGCTGGAGGAGGAACGCCCCGGCTCTCTCGAAGAGGTGATCCGCGGCTTCGTCCGGGTCTCGATCGAGAACCACCAGGACGACCCGCAGTTGCTGCGCGTCATGGCCGAGCAGGGGCCGCGCTCGCCCGAACTGCTGGAGAGGGTCTCCCGGTCCCATCGGGCACGGGTCGCCTACACGGAGGAACTGCTGGGGCGTTACCCCGAGGTGCGGGTCGACAACATGCGCGTCGCGGCCCGGCTCGTCGTGTCCACGGTCGAACTCATCGTCCATCAGCTCATCGCCGCGCCCGACTCGATCGGTGTCCCGGAGTTCGAGAACGAACTCGTCGCGATGCTCACCCGCTATCTCACGGCCGGACCCTCCGGGCCCACAGGCGAAACGGCTCGCCCCCCGGAGGAACCGTCTGATTGGCTCGCCCCATGAGCGATCACGGCATACGCAGCGCCACTCTCGCCGACGTCGACGCCGTACTGCGGTTCTGGAGAATCGCCGCGGAGGGAACCAGCGTCACCGACGACCGCGACGGCGTCGCCCGCCTCATCACCAGGGACCCCGGTGCCCTGCTGGTCGCCGAACGTGACGGCGTACTCGCGGGGACCGTGATAGCGGGCTTCGACGGCTGGCGGTGCTCCCTCTACCGCCTCGCGGTACGGCCGGACCTCCGCAGGCAGGGCATCGCCGCTGCCCTCCTGGAAGCCGCGGAACAGCGTTTCGCAGCCCTCGGCGGGCGGCGGGGGGACGCCATGGTCCTGGAGGACAACGCACGGGCCCACCGCACCTGGACCGCGGCTGGCTACCATCGCGAGGACCACTGGCGACGGTGGGTCAAGCCGCTGTAACCCCGGACAGTCCCGGTGCGGTCCCGCTCGGAGCGACCCGCGCTTTGCCTTTCCTTTACGATAGCTGTCCCCGTACCACCGACCGAAAGGTGTGAGCGTCCGCCCATGGGCGAGCCTCCCAGCAGCCGACATCGCGCGTTCCTCCCCTCCCTGGCCGATCATGGGACGGAGGTGAACCGATGACCGAGGTGCTTCTGCTCATCGTGGCGCTGCTGCTCTCGCTGGCCTGCTCGGCCTTTGTCGCGGCGGAGTTCTCGCTCACGACCGTCGAACGCAGCGAGCTCGAAGAGGCCGCCGAGCGGGGCGAGCGCGGCGCGGCGAGCGCACTGCGCGCGGTGCGCGGCCTCACCTTCCAGCTGTCCGGCGCCCAGCTCGGCATCACGGTCACCAACCTGGTCATCGGCATGCTCGCCGAGCCCTCGATCGGGAAGCTGCTGCGCGGGCCCATCGAGTCCGCGGGCCTGTCGTCCGCTGCCGCATCCTCGGTCGGCCTGGTGATCGGCACCGCGCTCTCCACCGTCTTCCTGATGGTGGTCGGCGAACTGGTCCCGAAGAACTGGGCGATCTCCTCGCCCCTGACGGTGGCCAGGATGGTGGCCACCCCCCAGCGGTGGTTCAGCGCCGTCTTCCGCCCGCTGATCAGCCATCTCAACAACACCGCGAACCGGTTGCTGCGCCGGCTCGGGATGGAGCCGACGGAGGAGCTGGCCTCGGCCCGTTCGCCTCAGGAGCTGGTCGCACTGGCCCGGCACTCGGCCAAGGCGGGCGCGCTGGAGGAGGACACCGCCGAGCGCTTCGTCCGCACGCTCAACCTGGCGGATCTGACGGCCGAGAACGTGATGACCCCCCGCGTCCAGGTGGTGGCGCTTGAGGTGCAGGCCAGTGCGGAGGACGTCGCCAACGCCACCCGCGCGACCGGGCTCTCCCGCTTCCCGGTCTACCGGGGCAGCCTCGACCAGGTCGTCGGGGTCGCCGACATCAAGGACGTGCTGGCGCTCCCGGCGGAGCGCAGGCCCCGCTTCCCGGTCTCCGAGCTGCTCCGCGAGCCCCTGCTCGTACCGGAGACACTGACCGTGGACCGGCTGCTCGACCGGATGTACGGCAAGCGCACGATGTCCGTGGTGATCGACGAGTACGGCGGCACGGCCGGGGTCGTCACGCTGGAGGACATCGTCGAGGAAGTCGTCGGCGAGGTACGTGACGAGCACGACCCGCACGAGACGCCCGACCTCGCCGGTGCGGGCGAGGACGCCGACGGCCGGCCGGTCTACTCGGTGGACGGCGCCGCGCGGACCGACCAGCTGGAGTCGATCGGCCTGCGTGTGGCCGAAGGCCCGTACGAGACCCTGGCGGGTCTGGTCGCGACCGAACTCGGACGTATCCCGGCCGAGGGAGACCGTGTCGAGGTGGCCGGCTGGCGGATCGACGTGGTCGACGCGAGCGGGCGGCGCGCCGCCCGGCTGCTGCTGCACGCGCCGGTGACGGGCGGCGACGAGGACGGCCCGGAGGCGGAGCACGGCAGAGGCGGCGCGGCGGGCAGGAACGGCAAGGACGACGGAAAGGACATGCGATGACCGTGGTCCAGCTGTTCATCGGGCTGTTGACGCTGGTCGTCAACGCCTTCTTCGTCGGCGGTGAGTTCGCCCTGATCTCCGTCCGGCGCAGCCAGATCGAACCGGCGGCGGATGAGGGCGACCGGCGGGCACGGAGCGTGCTGTGGGGGCTTGAGCACCTGGCGGCGCTGATGGCGGCGGCGCAGCTCGGCATCACACTCTGCACCCTGGTCCTCGGTGTGGTCGCCGAACCGGCCATCGCCCATCTGCTGGAGCCGGTCTTCCATGCCGTGGGGATGCCCGGCGGGCTGATCCACCCGCTCTCCTTCGTCATCAGCCTCACCGTGGCCACCTATCTGCACATGCTCTTCGGCGAGATGGTCCCGAAGAACATCGCGCTGGCCGGACCGGTACGGGCGGCTCTGCTGCTCGGCCCTCCCCTGGTCACCCTGGCACGTGCGCTGCGTCCGGTGATCTTCGCGATCAACTCCTTCGCCAACGCGCTCCTCAAGCTGTTGCGGGTCGAGGCGAAGAGCGAGGTGGCGGCCACCTTCACGGACGACGAGCTGGCCCGTCTGGTGACCGACGCATCGGCGGCCGGGCTGCTCGACGACCGGGCGAGCGAGCGGCTGCACGATGCGCTGGAGCTCGGCCGCAGGCCGGTGCGCGATGTGGTCGTGCCGCTGGAGCAGGTGGTGTACGCGCGCCTCGGGACGACCCCGGAGAAGCTGGAGCAGTTGTCGGTCGACTCCGGCTTCTCCCGTTTCCCCGTGGTGGACGAAGGCCGGCGGATTCTGGGATATCTGCACGTCAAGGACGCACTGGACGCGCTCCCGCGCGATCTGCCGTTCACGGTCTCCGCGATGCGGCCCATCGCCCGGGTGCGTGCCGCGAGCCCGCTGGACGACGTACTGACGGCGATGCGCCGCAGCCGTACGCATCTGGCGGCGGTGAGGGGCGACGACGGCACACTCGCCGGTCTGGTGACGATGGAGGACGTGCTGCGGGAACTGGTCGGGCGGCCGACGGCGCCGGCAGCCGGGGGCGGCGAAGGCTGAGCACTACGGACGGCCGGGCACCACGCTAGGATCATCCGGCGATGGAATTGAATGCCTCCTACACCAGTCTGGTCGCGGTCGGCGACTCCTTCACCGAGGGAATGTCCGACGGCCTGCCCGACGGCTCGTACCGCGGGTGGGCCGACGTGCTCGCCGCACGCCTGGCGGCACGGACCCCCGGCTTCCGCTACGCCAATCTCGCCGTACGGGGAAAACTGATCGGCCAGATCGCGGACGAACAGGCGGAAGCGGCGGCGGCGCTACGGCCCGACGTGGTGACACTGGTCGGAGGACTCAATGACACGCTGCGCCCCAAGTGCGACATGGGAATGGTGCGCGGACGGCTTGAGGAGGCGGCGGGGCGGCTGGCTCCGGCCTGCGGGCAGCTGGTACTGATGCGCAGCCCGGGGCGGAACGGGCCGGTGATGGAACGCTTCCGCCCTCGCATGGAGGAGCTGTTCACCTTCATCGACGACCTGGCCGCACGGCACGGCGCGCTGGTGGTCGACCTCTACGGTGCTCCGGCCCTCGGGGACCAGCGGCTGTGGGACGTGGACCGGCTGCATCTGACGGCGGAGGGCCATCGCCGGGTGGCCGAAGCGGTGTGGCAGACGCTGGGACTCGCGGCTGAGGACGACTGGCGGGCGCCGCTGCCCCCGGCCTCTGCGGCCCGCTGGGCGGCACGGCGTACCAGCGATCTGCGGTTCGCACGCGAGCATCTGGTGCCGTGGATAGGGCGGCGGCTGACCGGACGCTCATCGGGTGACGGGCGCAACGGTGCCCAGTTCTGCCCCGACAGCGGGAAGGCGTTCTGGATCACGCCGGCGGACGACGGCAACCCCGGTCCCGTGACCGGCTGGCGCCGGCTTGAGGTGACGCGGGACGTGTCGTAGGGGCATGGCGGTACGGCGTGGGTCGGCCGGTACGGCATTCCTGGGGCGGGCCGTCGTCGTGAGACGGCGGCAGGGCGTAGAGCGGCGGCCTATGGGCGGGCGTGGACAACTCGCATGAAGTCAGGAGTCGGGAGTCGGGAGTCGGGCGGGATCCGGATCACTCCCGGGCGAAGGGATCTTCGGCAGCCGGATCAGAGGGCCTCACGGGCGAGGGCGCGGACCGTGGAAACGGTGTCCGCGTCGGCGGGGCCCTTGTCCTCGCGGTAGCGCAGCACACGGGCGAAGCGCAGCGCGAGACCGGCCGGATAGCGCGGGCTTCGCTGCAGGCCGTCGAATGCCACCTCCACCACCAGCTCGGGCCGCACCCGCACCACGTACCCGTCCCTGCTGACCTCGCGCGCCAGCAGTTCACGGGTCTGCCAGACCAGCAGTTCATCGGTGAGGCCCTTGAAGGTCTTGCCGAGCATCACCCAAGGACCGGGATCCCCTGCCTCGCCGCGAGCGGCGAGATGGAGGTTGCTGAGCATGCCCTGCCGCCTTCCATGCCCCCACTCCACCGCGGTCACCACCAGGTCCAGCGTGTGCCGGGGCTTCACCTTGATCCACCCGGCCCCGCGCCGCCCCGCCGCGTACGGCGCTGCGGGGTCCTTCACCACCACACCCTCCTGTCCCCGCGCGACGGCGTCCGCGAAGTACCGCTCGGCTTCGGCCGTGTCACCGGTGACCGCCCGCGGAACGCGGAGTTCCGCGGGCACCACCGCGTCGAGCGCCTCCCAGCGGGTCCTTGCAGGCAGGTCGATGAGTTCGGCGCCGTCGCGGTGCAGCAAGTCGAAGAAGTAGACCCGCAGGGGCACTTCGGCGCGCAGCCGGTCCGGGTCCTGGCGGGACGCGGTACGGGCGGCCGTCACCTGGAACGGCAGTGGGCGCTCGTCGGGCCCGACAGCGATGGCCTCCCCGTCGAGGACCGCGGAGCGCACCGGCAGCTCCGCCACCGCCTCGACCACTTCGGGCACCCGCGAGGTGATGTCGTCCAGGCTCCGGGTGAAGACAGCGATGGTGTCGCCGTCGCGGTGGACCTGGACCCGGATGCCGTCCAGCTTCCACTCCAGAGCGGCGGTCCCGGCCCGTTCCAGGGCGGCGGCCACATCGGGCGCCGCCGCTGCGAGCATCGGCCGCACCGGCCTGCCCACTTCGAGGCCGAACGCCCGCAGCGCCGCCGGCCCGCCTGACAGCGCGGCCGCCGCCACGGCGCGGGCCGAGCCGCGGAACATCAGGGCCCGTCTGACGTCCGACGCGGCCACCCCGGCGGCCTTCGCCACCGCGTCCGCCACCACGGAGTCGAGTGCGCCCTGCCGCAGTTCACCCACCAGGACGGCGCCGAGGAACGACTGCTCCGAAGCCGTGGCCCGGGAGAACAGCCCGCGGAGCAGCGCACCGCGTTCGTCCCGCGAACCGGGCCCGTGCACGGCGGCCAGTGCGGCCAGGACGTCCAGGGTTTCCCGTACACCGAGCGACGGATCAGCGGCGGGTTCCGGAAGGTCGCGCAGAGCGGCGGGTCCCACTCCGATCCGCATCCGCCTGGACTCGCCGGAGAGCAGGGACACGGCCGCAGGCAGGTCATCCGGCCGCAGGCCCCGCAGATACTCCGCCAGCAGGGCGGTCTTCGTGTTCCTGGCGGATTCCGAAGCGACGGCGCGGGAGGTGGCGGCGAGTTCATGAAGCAGCATGGCGGGCTCCGGGCCGGTGGAAGGAGCTGGGCGGCGGTCCAGGATCCGTACCCGTTTTTCCCGAGCCGTCCCGGTGCGACGGTCCGGCCGGCCCCGGCACACCGCCGTGGACGTACGGACTCGCGTACGGGGCAGCCCGACGCACTGCTGACCGGCACGTACGTCTCAGTCCGCTCGGCCGGCGCTCCTCAGCGCACTCCGTGCGGGCGGAACTGCACACTGATGCGGGGCCCCACAGGGCGCGCCGTCTTCAGGATCGCGTGCTCCCAGGTGCGCTGGCAGCTGCCGCCCATCACGATGAGGTCGCCGTGCCCCAGCGGTGTGCGTACGGTGCGGCCGCCGCCTCGCGGCCGGAGCGCCAGGCTCCGGGGAGCGCCGAGGGAGAGGATGGCCACCATCGTGTCCTCCCTGCTGCCCCGGCCGATGGTGTCCCCGTGCCAGGCCACGCCGTCCCGCCCGTCCCGGTAGAAGCAGAGTCCGGCCGTGGTGAAGGGCTCTCCGAGTTCATCCGCGTAGTGCGCCCCGAGTGCGTCACGGGCCTCGTCGAGCACCGGGTGCGGCAGAGGATCGTCCGCGCCGAAGAACGACAGCAGCCGCGGCACCTCCACCACCCGCTCGTACATGAAGCGCTGCTCCGCGTGCCAGGGGACGTCCCGCACCAGCACGTCGAAGAGCGCGTCCGCCCCGGCGAGCCACTGCGGCAGTACATCGATCCAGGCGCCCCGCCCCAGCCGGCTGCGGCGCACCTCGGCCAGGGGGCGCAGACCGGTCGCGTCGCCCTGGTCGAAGAGGGAACTCTGCAGGTGGACAGCCATACGACCCAGCGTACCCGAACGCATATTCGAACGCGGTGTCCCGATCCGAACCCCGTAGCAACCTACGAACAGAACCGGGGCACCGGCCTGCAGGAACCGCCAGTAGAATGCCTTCACGTGACTGCAAAGCCTCGCATCCCCAACGTCCTGGCCGGCCGCTACGCCTCAACGGAGCTCGCCGTCCTCTGGTCCCCCGAGCAGAAGGTCAGGCTGGAGCGCCGGCTCTGGCTCGCCGTACTGCGGGCCCAGCAGGATCTCGGGATCGAGGTGCCGGAGAACGCGCTCGCCGACTACGAGCGGGTGCTCGACCAGGTCGATCTGGCGTCGATCGCCGAGCGCGAGAAGGTCACACGGCACGATGTGAAGGCGCGGATCGAGGAGTTCAACGCCCTCGCGGGGCATGAGCAGATCCACAAGGGCATGACCTCGCGCGACCTCACCGAGAACGTCGAGCAGCTGCAGATCCGGCTCTCCCTGGAGCTGATGCGGGACCGCACCGTCGCCGCACTCGCCCGTCTCGGCAGGCTGGCCGGTGACCACGCCGAGCTGGTGATGGCCGGGCGTTCGCACAATGTGGCGGCGCAGGCGACGACGCTGGGCAAGCGCTTCGCGACGGCCGCCGATGAACTCCTGGCGGCGTTCGGACGGCTTGAGGACCTGCTGGGGCGTTATCCGCTGCGCGGCATCAAGGGCCCGGTCGGCACCGCCCAGGACATGCTCGACCTGCTGGGCGGCGACGAGTCGAAGCTGGCCGGGCTGGAGCAGCGGATCGCCGAACACCTCGGCTTCGCGCACGCCTTCACCTCGGTCGGCCAGGTGTACCCCCGCTCGCTCGACTACGAAGTGGTGACCGCTCTGGTCCAGCTGGCGGGGGCCCCCTCTTCTTTGGCCAGGACGATCCGGCTGATGGCCGGGCACGAGCTGGTGACGGAGGGCTTCAAGCCGGGTCAGGTCGGTTCGTCCGCGATGCCGCACAAGATGAACACGCGCTCCTGCGAGCGGGTCAACGGTCTGATGGTGATCCTGCGCGGATATGCCTCGATGACCGGCGAGCTGGCCGGTGACCAGTGGAACGAGGGCGACGTCTCGTGCTCGGTCGTCCGCCGGGTCGCCCTGCCCGACGCGTTCTTCGCCTTCGACGGACTGCTTGAGACCTTCCTGACGGTGCTCGACGAGTTCGGCGCCTTCCCGGCCGTCGTCGCCCGTGAACTGGACCGGTATCTCCCGTTCCTGGCCACCACCAAGGTGCTGATGGGCGCCGTACGGGCGGGGGTCGGCCGCGAGGTGGCGCACGAGGTCATCAAGGAGCACGCGGTCGCGTCCGCGCTCGCCATGCGCGAGCAGGGCGCCGAGCGCAACGAACTCCTCGACAAGCTGGCGGCTGACGAGCGGATGCCGCTCGACCGCGCGCAGCTGGACGCACTGATGGCCGACAAGCTGTCCTTCACCGGCGCAGCGGGCGCCCAGGTGGCCGCCGTGGTCTCACGGATCGAGGAGGTCTCCAAGCGGTACCCGGAGGCCGCCGCCTACGCCCCCGGCTCGATCCTCTGATCCGGCGATGAGGTCCGAAGAGCTCGAAGCCGCCCGCGACCGCATCGTCCCCGATGTGGTCGCCGAGGGCTTGGACGTACTGTTCTGCGGGATCAACCCCGGCCTGATGACGGCCGCGACCGGCCATCACTTCGCCAGGCCCGGCAACCGGTTCTGGCCGGTGCTGCATCTGTCGGGATTCACGCCCCGCAGGTTCGCCCCGTCGGAACAGGACGAACTGCTCGCCCTCGGCCTCGGCATCACCAATGTGGTGGCGCGGGCATCGGCCCGCGCCGATGAGCTGAGCGCCGAGGAGTACCGCGAGGGCGGGCGCGTGCTGACCGCCAAGGTGGAGCGGCTGAGGCCGCGTTGGCTCGCGGTCGTGGGCGTCACCGCCTACCGCACGGCCTTCCGCGAACCCAAGGCCCGGATCGGATCGCAGACCCGCGCGATCGGCTCGACCCGGATCTGGGTACTGCCCAACCCGAGCGGCCTCAACGCCCACTGGACCGCGGCGACGATGGCCGAGGAGTACGGCAGACTGCGCGCAGCCGCACAGACCTCAGCGGCACCCACTGCGGTGCCACAGACCGCACTGCCCGGGGCCAAGCTGTAACCACCGGAGCCGCCCGGCTGGACCCGCCGTACGCTACGGCGGGTCCACTTCAGTGACCACCACGACCAGGCGCAACTCCTGCTTGTCGCATTCCGGTATCTTCCGCAACTCCCGTGCCGCCTGCGCTTCCGGTGTTCCGGCCGCCGCCCCCTCCACGGCACCGATGGCGATCCACCGTTCTTCCGCCCTCCAGAGATGGAGGAACGACATGGTGGTGCACAGCTCATCCCAAGGCTCCGGTATCTCCTCCCCCTCCAACCGCCGGGTCAGCATGCTCCACAGGCTGCACACCTGCGCCTCGCCCCATCGGGAGTCCAGCACAGCCACAAGGCCCTCGTACTCGGCCCGGAACTGGTCCCCGGCTTCGGGGCCTCTGCCCCCGCCGCTCAACGCGTCGCAGCTGACCAGAACCGCCAGGTGATATCCGGGGCCGCCCGGTCCGGTGTCCGACCACCCGCGCCGGAGGGGGAACGCACGGGCCCGCAGACGGTCGATGGTGGCGACGTACTGAGCGGTGGTCATCCACTCAGTAAACCCTCCGGCACTGACAGTTGGCCGCCGGGGCCGGGGACGGGGCCGGGGACGGCGGGAGGTCGGCAAGGCCCGCACCCTGCTTCACGTCGGTGCGGTGCCGGCGAAGCCGGAGGCTGGGAGCCGGGGCCGGGAGCTGGGAGCTGGGAGCCCGCGACCGTAGACAAGCGGTGATTGCCGCGTACGAGTCCGGGTTCGTGGCGCCCGCCCGAGCCGGCACCGGTTCGGCAGCCGCTCGCAGCACGACCTGTCACCCGGTACCATCCGGGCACACACGCATGAGCTGAGCTGGGAGGACGACGTTGGGGCAGCTGACCGGCGGGGATCCCTCGTTGCTGCGACGGATCAACTCATCCGTGGTGCTGCACGCACTGCGCGGCGAGGTGTTCCCGACCCTGACGGATCTCACCCGTATCACCGGGCTGTCGCGGCCTACGGTCGAGGGCGTGATCGAAGGGCTGATGGCGGCCGGTCTCGTCGTCGAGGACGCCCCGGAGGAGGAGGGCGAGACCAGGCGTCAGGGACGTCCGGCGCGGCGGTTCCGTTTCCGTGCCGAGGCCGGGCATCTGCTCGGTATCGAGATCGGACCGCACCGGGTGGCCGCCCTGGTCTCCGGCCTTGACGGAGAGATCATCGGCGCCGGTTCACGCGAAGTACCGGAGACGGCGCCGGCGGACGAGCGGCTGGAGCGGGTACGGAGCACCGTGGCGGATGTGCTGCGCCGGGCCGGAGTCGCACGGAGCACTCTGCGCGCGGTGGGTGTCGGCAGCCCCGGGATCGTGGAGGCCGACGGGACGGTCCGGCTGGGCACCGCGCTTCCCGGGTGGACCGGGCTTGCGCTGGGCGAGCGGCTGCAGCGGTCGTTCCGCTGCCCGGTCCTGGTCGAGAACGATGCCAACGCGGCGGCCGTGGCCGAGCACTGGAAGGGTGCGGCGACGGACTCCGACGACATCGTCTTCGTGCTCGCGGGGCTGAGTCCCGGGGCGGGATCGCTGATCGGCGGTCGGCTGCACCGCGGGTTCGGCGGCGCGGCGGGCGAGATCGGCGCGCTGCATCTGCTGGGGCGCGGGGTCAGGCCCGAGAAGCTGCTCTCCACGACCGACGAGCCGCTCCACCCGCTGGACGAGCGCGCGGTCGCCGAGGTCTTCACACATGCGAAGGAAGGTGACACCCGGGCGCGGGCCGCCGTCGAGCGGTTCATCCAGCGGCTGGTCCACGATGTGGCTGCGCTGGTCCTGGCGCTCGACCCCGAGCTAGTGGTGATCGGCGGCTGGGCGGCCGGACTCGACGGGGTGCTCGAGCCGCTGCGCGGCGAGTTGGCGCGCTACTGTCTGCGCCCTCCCCGGGTCGCGCTGTCCGTGCTCGGTGAGGCCGCGGTGGCGACCGGTGCGCTGCGGCTGGCGCTCGACCACGTGGAGGAGGAACTCTTCGCCGTGGAGGGCACGGTGACGGCCCGCCGCTGACGCCCGTCACCGGAAGGGCCCGTCCCGGCAGGTGGGTCCGTCCCCCGAACAGGGGCTCCGCACCAGTGCGTCCCACACACCAGCTCCGCACCAGTGCGTCCCACACACCAGCTCCGCGCCCGGTGCGTCCCTCACGCCGGACGGGTGCGTAACTGGCAGGGGACGCCCGGGGTCAGGAAGCCTTCTTGTCGCCGGGCAGTTGGTCGCTGATCTCCAGGTCGCCCGAGTCACCGAAGGTGAGCCGGCAGGTGTCCGCCCGGTAAGTGGCCACCGACACCGCCACGGTCCTGCCGCCCGCGATGTACCGGGTGGTGACGACGAGCACCGGAGCGCCGGGCAGCCGGTCGAGTTCCTTGGCGTCGTCGGCGCGGGCCGAGCCGAGTTCGACAGCACGGTCCTGGCCGTCGAGGTCCAGATGCTGCAGCTCGCGCAGGACCGCGCGTGCACGTGACGGGCCTGACGGGGCCTCTATGGCGGACAGTGCGGGCACGGAGGCGTCCGGTACGTACACCAGCTCGGTGGCCACGGTCTGACCATGCGTCACCCGGACCCTGCGTACGGTGTGCACCGACGCGTCGCCGTCCGCCTCCAGCAGACGCCCGACGGCGGTGGGCGGCGCCGCGCTGCCGCACTCGACCGGCTGCCAGGCATCATCCGACGCGCCGGGCCAGGCCTGCTGGGAAGTCGACACATCGACACCGACACGCGGCGGGGCGACAGTGGTACCCACCCCCCGGCGGCGCTGCAGACGGCCTTCCAGCTCCAGCTGCTCCAGCGCCTGACGCAGCGTGGCGCGCGCGACACCGAAGCGGGCGGCGAGTTCACGCTCGTTCGGGAGGATCTCCCCGACCGTGAACTCCGAGTCCAGCGCGTCAGTGAGCACGGTCTTGAGGTGCCAGTACTTCGGCTCCGGCACCGATTCCAGCTGCGTGGTCCCCACCCTGATCCTCCGCAATCGCCGTATGCCCGGCGGCTTTTCCGTGCCCTTGTTTATTAAAGGTTCCTGCACTAACTCTGTGAGAGTAGGGCGGCACCTCTTCTTGGTCAAGACCAATCCTCGCGCGACAGCGGAGCGGAGTCGCGTAATGACGCAGAGCGTTCATGAAAAGTTATCGCTCGGAGCGCCGTGACCAGACGGCTATGAGCGGAGCCGGAGCACCGGGGCGAAGCAGGACGGTCGGCGGCCAGGGAGGCCGGGAACACCGGCCGGGGAAGGGGGCCGGGCCTCGCGTGGACGGGAAGAGCCGGAGCGCCCTACTCCGCCGGGAGCAGCAGGAGTTTGTCAGGATTGCGCACGATATAGAGCTCGGCGATGAGACCGTCCCTGACCTCCGCCTGCACGACGGAGTCCACAGTGCCGCCGCGGGCGATCACCACGATCGCCGGGGCGCCGTTGATCTCCCTCACCTGGAACTCGGCGCCCTCGACGCCCTTCTCCGCGACCCCGGCCAGGAACCGGCCCACCTTGTCCGCGCTCTCGATGACGCGCAGCGGCGCCTGGGCCTTGCCGCCACTGTCCCCCACCAGGCGAACTCCGGGCGTGAGCAGGGCCATCAGCTCATCCAGGTTCCCGCCGGAGGCCGCGGCGAGGAACCGTTCGGTCAGATCCCGGCGTTCGGCCGGATCGACGTCGTACCGCGGTTTGCGTTCCTTCATATGGCGCCGGGCCCGCCCGGCGAGCTGGCGCACGGCCGCCTCGCCGCGGTCGAGCACCACGGCGATCTCGGCGTACGGGAAGCCGAAGGCCTCCCGCAGCACGAACACCGCGCGCTCCAGCGGTGAGAGCGATTCCAGGACCACGAGAACGGCGAACGACACGGACTCGGCGAGCACCGCCTGCTCGGCCGTGTCCGGAACGGCAGACCCGAAGTCCGTGGCCAGCGGCTCGGGGAGCCATGGTCCGACATAGGCCTCGCGCTGCGACTGCACATGCCTGAGCCGGTCGAGAGCCAGCCGGGTGGTGACGCGGACGAGGAAGGCTCGCGGTTCGCGTACATCCCCGCGGTCGGCCGCCGACCAGCGCAGCCACGCCTCCTGTACGACATCCTCGGCGTCGGCGACCCGGCCGAGCATGCGGTAGGCCACACCCGTCAGCACGGAGCGGTGCTCTTCGAAGAGGTCGGTCGCGGTATCGGTCGCCACTCCCCCATCCCAGCCGACCGGCCCGCCCGTGTCCAGAAGGAATCGCCGGAGGAAAACGGCGGGACGGGCTCGGATCTGCCCCGGGCCGCCCACTTGAAGTGCAAGCTACTCAAGGGTAATTGTTGCTGACACAACGTCTAGGGCCTGCCGTCTGGATCGGGCCGGATCAGGGAGCAGCAGCATGGCCGCCCAGGTCTCCTTCACGGTCGACACCCCGAAAGGGCAGAAGCCGGTCTCGGTCGCGTACGAACGCACCGGATCCGGCGCCCCGCTCCTGCTGCTGCACGGCATCGGCCACCATCAGCAGGCGTGGGCCCCGGTCGTGCACATCCTGGCCGCCGAACGCGAGGTCATCACCGTGGACCTGCCCGGGTTCGGTACCTCGCCCGCGCTGCCCGACGGGGTGCCGTACGACCTCGCGTCGGTCGTGCCCGTACTCGGTGCGATGTGCGGGGCGCTCGGGATCGAACGGCCCCATGTGGCGGGGAACTCGCTCGGTGGTCTGCTCGCACTTGAGCTGGGCAGCAGGGGTCTCGTACGGTCGGTCACCGCGCTCTCGCCGGCCGGGTTCTGGACACAGGCCGAGCGGCGTTACGCGTTCTCGACGCTGGCGGCGATGCGGCAGGGAGCGCGGCTGCTGCCGCTCCCGGTGGTCGAGCGGCTGTCGCGCTCGTCGGCCGGGCGGGCGGCCCTCACCGGCACCATCTACGCACGGCCCGGCCGCCGTTCACCCGATGCGGTCGTCGCCGAGACCCTGGCCCTGCGCACCGCCACCGGTTTCGACGAGACGCTCGCCGCCGGCCGGGACGTGCTCTTCACCTCCGAGGTGAGTGGCGTGCCCGTCACCGTGGCCTGGGGCACGAAGGACCGTATCCTCCTGCGCCGTCAGGGCGTCCGGGCCAAGCGGACCATGCCGGGCGCCCGGCTGGTGCGGCTGCCCGGCTGCGGACATGTCCCGATGAACGACGACCCCGCTCTGGTGGCCCGCGTCATCCTCGACACCAGCCGCTGAGCCCTGCCGGACGTTCACGCCCCCCGGGCCGGTTCCTGAAACGGGCGGCCCGGTGGGTGTCGCGGTGCGTCCGCCGCCCGACCACGGAACCGTCCGGCCCCGCGACGACGTCGTACATCTGGCGCCCGGATACGCGCATCTGGCGCCGCCGGAGACCGGGCGGGGGATCCTGCTGCCGGCAGGAACCAATTGAGGCCCTTGTCGGTTCACTTGGGGTGAGGGGGTACGTTCAATGGCAACTGCGTCACCATGGGGCGCCGGACCGGATGCTTCACGTCTTTTCCGGCAGAAAAGGGTGCTCAATCAGCCAAAAGCACACTTAACCCATCAGTCACAGGCTGTTCGTGATCACGCAACACCGCTCGGTCACAGTGAGGCCATGACCGATGTGAATCCCGCGAAGAGCGCCCGCCGCCCGCACCACTGGCGCCGGGACCTCATCGAACTCGCCGCCCTGTTCACCGCCGTCGCTCTCGCCGATGCCCTGGCCAACCTCGTCGCACACGGGCCCGACGGGCCCTTCCTCCTGGTCGCAGCCGCGGTGGCGCTCATCGGCACGGCGGCGTTCCACCTCTGGTGGGCCCAGCGTCACAGCCACGCGCCGCCGTCGCGGCCGCCCGGCGCGCACGGCACGGCTGCCGCGCACGGCACACCCCACGGCCGGCGCCCGCTCAGCAGCCACGACACCGACACCAGCAGCGACAGCGACAGCGACACGAACGAGTTGGGCCGGTCCGAGACCGTGCTCTGGCGGATGCGGACGACCGTACGGGACGAGCCAGGCAGCCTGGCCGCCCTGTGCACAGCGCTGGCCCGTCACCGGATCGACATCCTGACCCTCCAGACCCACCCGCTCACCGAAGGCACGGTCGACGAGTTCCTGCTCCGTGCCCCCAGCACCGTCCAGTCCCGGCAGCTCGGCCACGAGGTCGCCGCGGCGGGCGGGCACGACACCTGGATCGAGCGCGCGGACACCCATGACCTGGTCGACACACCGGCCAGGGTTCTGGCCCTCGCCACCCGCACAGCCCTGGACGCCGCCGAACTTCCGCTGGCGCTGAGGCAGTTGCTCGGCCGCTGCACCATCCACTCGCTGCCCGCGGCGCCGGGACGTGGCGCACCCCCGGACGGGACCATTCCGGCGGAAGGCGTACTGGAGGAGCGAGTGATGCGGCTGCGCGACCCCTCGGGGGGCACGATCACCGTCGAGCGGCCCCATCTGCCGTTCACCCCCACGGAGTTCGCCCGCGCCCGGGCCCTCATCGAGCTCGATGCCCGCCTCGGCCCGCGGATGCCGCGCAGCAAGGATGTCCTCACCCTCCCCGAGGGAAACGAGATCACCGTGCGCAGGGCGGGCCCGGACGACGCGGACGCGGCCAGGGCGATGCACGAGCGGTGCAGCGACCGGACGCTGGGCCTGCGCTACCACGGCCCGGTGGGCGACGCGGACCGCTACCTCGGCCATCTGCTGAGCCCCCGCTTCGGCCGCACCCTCGCCGTGCAGACCGCTTCGGGACGCGTCGTCGGCCTCGGCCACCTGCTGTGGGACGGCGACGAGACGGAGGTCGCGCTGCTCGTCGAGGACGCCTGGCAGCGCCGCGGCATCGGCGCCGAGCTGCTCGGCCGGCTGGTCGCGCTGGCCGAGGAGACGGGGTGCGAGAGCGTGTACGCGGTGACGCAGGCGTCCAACACCGGGATGGTGGCGGCGATGCGCGGCCTCGGGCTGCCGCTCGACTACCAGATCGAGGAGGGCACCCTGGTGATCACCGCACGGCTGGTGACAAAGCCCGCGCACTCGGGTCCGGCCCACGGTCTGCCGCACGACCTGCCGTAGGACCCTCGGCAGGGCCCTGCGGCAGATCCCTCCGCACGGCCTGCGCATCAGCGGCGGATCGGCTCGCCCTCCGCAAGGCCTGCGCGTCAGCGGGCGACCGGCTCGCCCTCGGCACGGCCCGCGATACGGGCTTCCGAGTCGCCTGCCGTACGGGCCGGGTGCGCCGTACGGGCAGAGCCCGAGCTGAGCGCCCCGTCCAGGTCCGCCCAGAGATCGTCCACGTCCTCCAGGCCCACCGACATCCGCAGCAGCCGCTCGCTGACCCCCGCGGACCGCCGGTCTCCCTCGGCCACAATGCGGTGGCTGATGGAGGCGGGGTGCTGGATGAGGGTGTCGACGCTGCCGAGGCTGACGGCGGGAGTGATCAGCCGTACCCCCGCGATCACCCGGTGCGGGTCGCCGTGGACCTCGAAGGCCACCATGGCGCCGCCCAGCTTCGGATAGTGGACCGCCGCGATCCTCGGGTCGCGGGCCAGCCTGCGGGACAGCTCGGCGGCCGTGGCGGCGGCGGCCCGCATCCGGACCGGCAGGGTCGAAAGACCGCGCAGCAGCAGATAGCCCGAGAGCGGATGCAGGACACCGCCGGTCGCGAACCGCAGCTGCCGCAGCGCCCGTGCGAACTCCTCGTCACAGGCCACCACCCCCGCCAGCACATCGCCGTGCCCGCCCAGGTACTTCGTCGCGCTGTGCAGCACGATCCGCGCCCCGTGCTCCAGCGGCCGCTGCAGGACCGGGGTCGCGAAGGTGCTGTCGACCAGCAGGGGCACCGCACCGCAGGAGTGTGCGAGCGCCCGGATGTCGATCTCGGCGAGCGTCGGGTTGGCCGGCGTCTCGACCATCACCAGGCCGGTGTCCGGGCGGATCGCGTCGGCGACACCCGCCGGGTCCGTCCAGGTCACCTCGGTGCCGAGCAGCCCGGCGGTGAGCAGATGGTCGCTGCACCCGTACAGCGGCCGTACCGCGACGACATGGCGCAGTCCCTGGCTCGCCCGTGCGAGCAGGACAGCGCTGAGCGCGGCCATTCCGCTGGCGAAGGCCACCGCGCTCGCGGCCCCCTCCAGCCGGGCGAGCGCCGTCTCGAAGCGTGCGGTGGTGGGGTTGTCGAGCCTGGCGTAGACCGGCGGACCCTGGGGGCGGGCCCCGGTGGCGGCGAACTCGTCGATCCTGGCCGCCTCCTGCCTGCTGTCGTACGAGGGGTACGTCGTGGACAGGTCGATGGGTACGGCGTGCAGGCCGAGACCGGCGAGGTCTTCGCGTCCGGCGTGCACCGCTTCGGTGGCCAGGGCCCTGGATGTGGTCGAGGCATCGGATTCCATGGGGGAACTCTGAACACCTGCCGGGGAGTTCGGGCCGTTGCCCGTGTTACGTTCGGCTCATGGGCGAATCCGTCGTACTGGATCCGGTCGATCTGCATCTGCTCCGGCTCCTGCAGAACGATGCACGGACCACCTACCGGGAGCTGGCGGCGGAGGCCGGGGTCGCCGCTTCGACCTGTCTCGACCGGGTGGCGCGGCTGCGGCGTTCCGGGGTGATCCTGGGCCATCAGCTCCGGCTCGACCCGTCGAAGCTGGGGCGCGGTCTCCAGGCGCTGCTCTCGGTGCAGGTACGTCCGCACCGCCGGGAGCTGGTCGGCCCCTTCGTGGAGCGGATCCGGGGGCTGCCCGAGTCACGGGCCCTCTTCCATCTGACCGGCCCTGACGACTATCTGGTGCATGTGGCGGTGGCGGACGCCGCGGATCTGCAGCGCCTGGTCCTGGACGAGTTCACGGCCCACCGCGAGGTGGCCCGCGTCGAGACCCGGCTGATCTTCCAGCAGTGGGACTGCGGTCCGCTGCTGCCCCCGGGTGAGCGGGAGCGCGGATCCGGGGAGTGATGGCGCGGATCTCCCCGGCGTACGAAGATGTCCGCATGTCACAGACTCTCAACAGCCCGCTGCCCCGTCAGGTCGCCGACGCGTATGTCGACTCCCTCATCGCTCTCGACCCGATCACCGGTACCTACCTCGGAGTACGCGAGAGCTCCCGCTCCCTCCCGGACTTCTCCCCCGCCGGGCAGGCCGCCCTCGCCTCGCTCGCGCGGGCGACCCTGGCCGAACTCGACGCCGCGGAGCGCCGGCCGGGCGGGGACAGCGACGCCGAACGCCGGTGCGGGCGGCTGCTGCGCGAGCGGCTCAACGCCGAACTTGCCGTGCACGAGGCCGATGAGGCGCTGCGCGCCGTCAGCAACATCCACTCCCCGGCCCATGCCGTCCGCGAGGTGTTCACCGTGACGCCGGCGGAGACCGAGGAGGACTGGACGGCCGTGGCGGAGCGTCTCGGCGGGGTGCCGGCCGCGCTCGACGGGTACCGCGAGTCCCTGGCCCTCGGTCTCGAACGGGGGCTGCTCGGCGGCCCGCGCCCCACCGAGACCTTCATCGGCCAGCTCTCCGATTGGGCCGGTTCCGGTGCCGAAGGCACGGGCTGGTTCGAGGAGTTCGCAGCCGCGGGCCCGGAATCGCTGCGCAAGGAGCTGGACACGGCGGCGCGTGCCGCGACGGCCGCGGTGGCCTCGCTCCGGGACTGGATGCGCGATGTCTACGCCCCCGCGGTGGAGGACGCGCCGGACACGGTCGGCCGCGAGCGGTACGCCCGCTGGTCGCGCTACTTCAACGGCACCGATCTGGACCTGGACGAGGCGTACGCGTACGGCTGGTCCGAATACCACCGGCTGCTGGCCGAGATGAGGACCGAGGCCGAGAAGATCCTTCCGGGCGCCGGCCCGTGGGAGGCGCTGGCACACCTCGATGAGCACGGTACGCACATCGAGGGCGTGGACGAGGTCCAGAAGTGGCTCCAGGGCCTGATGACGGAGGCGATGGACGCGCTCGACGGCACCCACTTCGAACTCGCCGAGCGGGTACGGAAGGTCGAGTCCCGGATCGCACCGCCGGGCGGCGCCGCGGCCCCGTACTACACGCCCCCGTCGGAGGACTTCTCACGGCCGGGCTGCACCTGGCTGCCCACCATGGGCGAGACCCGCTTCCCGGTGTACGACCTGGTCTCCACCTGGTACCACGAGGGCGTGCCCGGACACCATCTCCAGCTGGCGCAGTGGGTGCATGTCTCGGACCAGCTCTCCCGTTACCAGGCGAGTGTCGGGATGGTCAGCGCCAACGCCGAGGGCTGGGCGCTCTACGCCGAGCGCCTCATGGACGAGCTGGGCTTCCTGCCGGACGCGGAGCGCAGGCTCGGATACCTCGACGCACAGATGATGCGCGCCTGCCGGGTGATCGTGGACATCGGCATGCACCTGGGGCTGGAGATCCCGGCCGATTCGCCGTTCCACCCGGGTGAGCGCTGGACACCCGAGCTGGCGCAGGAGTTCTTCGGGAACCACAGCGGGCGGCCCGCCGACTTCGTGGAGAGCGAACTCATCCGCTATCTGTCGATGCCGGGTCAGGCCATCGGGTACAAGCTGGGCGAGCGGGCGTGGCTGCTGGGCCGGGAGAACGCCCGGGAGGCGCACGGCGATTCGTTCGACGCGAAGGCCTGGCACATGGCCGCGCTGTCGCAGGGGTCGCTGGGCCTCGACGACCTGGTGGACGAGATCTCGAAGCTGTAAGCGGGGGACGGTCGGCGCGGGGCGTCCGGCACGGTACGTCGGCGGCCGGGCTCGTGCGCGGTGCACGGACCCGGCGGCCGGTCGGCAGCCGTCCGGCCCGCCCCGAGGCGGTCGGCGCCACACTGCTCCCCGCCCTGCCTCTCTCGTACGGTGTGCCCTCGCGGCACCTCGTAATCGAAGCCGCCCCGCGCCTCCTGGGCCCGGTGGCCGGGTCCGGCGAGCAGCGGCGCGGCGCGGGCGCCGCCGCAGCAGGGGGGGGGGCCGCCCCCCCCCCGCGGGGGCGGGGGGGGGCCCCCCCCGAGGTGGGGGGCCCCGCGCCCCAGACAGCGCTGTCGGAGACAGACCCG
>NZ_JBHYWP010000010.1:86953-102908 GCF_042751845.1 Streptomyces sp. NPDC059398
CCCCCCCCCCCCCCCGCCGCCGGGGGGGGGGGGGGGGGGGCGCGGCGGTGTGGGGGTGTGGGGGGCGCCTGGCGCGGCGGGTGTGCCCCTCCCTCCTCTTGGTTGTCGGGGTGCGGCTCCCGCCGAGTGGTGCCGGACCGCCGAGCCGCTCTGCTCCTTGACGATCTCCAGCTGGGCCGGGATCCGGCGGCGCAGATCGCCGACATGGCTGACGATGCCGACGCTGCGGTCGCGTTCGCGCAGGGAGTCCAGGACGTCGAGCACGTCGTCCAGGGTCTGTTCGTCCAGACTGCCGAAGCCCTCGTCGATGAAGAGCGTGTCCAGCCGGGTGCCGCCCGCTTCGTCGGTGACGACGTCGGCCAGGCCCAGTGCGAGGGCGAGCGACGCGAAGAACGTCTCGCCCCCGGACAGCGTCGCGGTGTCGCGCTCCCGCCCCGTCCAGGAGTCCAGTACGTGCAGCCCGAGTCCGGAGCGGCCCCGGCCGCCTGTCCTGGCGTCGGAGTGGACCAGGGTGTAGCGCCCGGCCGACATGGTCTGCAGCCGGACGGTCGCCGCGGCCGCGACCTGCTCCAGACGGGCGGCCAGGACATACGACTCCAGGCGCATCTTCCGTTCGTTGTCGGCCGATGTGCCGGCGGCGAGCGTGGCCAGGCGGGCCACCCTGTCGTACGCGGCGCGCAGCGGCCCCAGACCGGTCAGCTCGTCGGCGGCCTGCCCGGAGAGCCGCTGGAGGGCGGTGCAGCGCTTGAGGGCGGCGTCCCGTACCGACGACGCCTCCAGATAGGCGCGCTCCGCGGTGCCGAACTCCGCCAGGGCCCCGGCCGGATCGGCCGGCGGACGGGCGGCCGCGTCCGCCGCGTCCTGCTCGGCGAGGCGTTCGGCGAGGGCTGCCTCCTCCGCCTGCCAGACGTCGAGACGCTGCTGGAGGCCGCGCTGTCCGGCTGCGTCGGTGAGTTCGGCCGCCGCCTCCTGGGGAGTGCCGAACCCGGCACGGAAAGCGGCGTCGGCGAGCCGGCCGTCGGCCTCCTTGAGCCGCTCGGCCGTGGTGTCGACCGCGCGTACCGTCTCGGCCGCGCGCTCCAGGAACCCCATCCGCCGCTCCAGCAGCGCGGCGTGTTCGGCGACGCTTGCCGAGCCGCCGCGCGCCCGGACCAGCTCTTCCTCCAGCACGGACTGCTGCTGCTCCAGCACCTCGCGCCGCGAGGTACGGGCGGCGGCGCGGCGTTCGGCCTGCTGCTGGGCGGCGGTGCGTTCGGCGTGTTCGTGTTCGGCGCGGTCGCGCTCCTCACGGGCGGCGTGCATGCCGGTGGCCGTACCGTGCGCTTCGGTGTGGTCGCGCTCCAACCAGCCTACCAGCTCGGCGAGTTCGGCGGTGGTGGCGTCCCCGGCCCCCGCCCGCGCTTCCGCGACCGCCTCGCGGACCGCACCGAGTGCGCGCTCCGCGGCGGCCCGCTCCTTGTCGGCGCGGGTGTGCTTCTCGTACGCCGCCTCCTCAGCGGCGCGGTCCACATGGCCCGCGCCCGGCCTGGCGGGCGCCGGGTGGTCGGCCGCCCCGCACACCGCGCACGGCTCACCCTCGCGCAGCCCGGCCGCCAGCTCGGCCGCGACTCCGCGCAGCCGTCGCTCGCGCAGGTCGAGCCAGCTCTCGTGTGCGGCGTTGGCCCGCTCGCGCGTCTCGCTCAGCCGGGCCTCGGCCGCCGCGGCGTCGCGGGCGAGCCGGTCGCGTTCGCGCGCGGCCGCAAGACGCCGGCGGGCCGGGTCGAGCTGTCCGGCCAGCTGCTCGGTGCGGGTCGCGGCTTCCTGCGCGGCCTCGATTCGGTCCTGGCAGCGGCGGAGCACGGTGTCCCAGCCAGCCAGCCAGTCGGCCGCCTCACGGATCAGCTCGTCGTCGGCGTGCGCCTGGCGGTCGAGGTCCGCGCGCTCGGCGGTGATCTCGGCGCTGCGCCGCTCGGCCCGCCGCGCCGCGTCCAGCGCACCGAGGTCCTGACGGAGTCCCCGCTCCAGCGCCGAGAGCTGGTCGGCGCCGGCGTCGGCCAGCTCGGCGGGAAGTTCACGCCGGTCGCGCTCCCGGGCGGTGACGGCCTCGCGGTGGTGCCGGACCGCTTCGTCGCGCTGCGCCAGCGCGTCGGAGATCCGCTCCGCCCGGCGCGCCCGGTCCAGCCTGGCGCGCACCTCGTCGCGTTCGCCGCGGCGGTGCGCCAGCTCATCGGCGCGGCGGCGCGTCTGCTCGAACCGCTCCTGGAGCCTGGCCAGTTCGCGCTGGTTCTCCAGGGCGGTCCGGGCCGCGGCCTGCCGGCTCTCCGCTGCGGACAGGGCGGCCCCGGCGATGTCGAGCCGTTCGCGGGCCCCGGCGCGCGCCACCGCCGCCCAGCCGATGACGGCCTCGGCGAGGCCGGGTTCGCCGGGCCGGTCGCCCGGCAGCGGCCAGTCGTCGGCGGCCGGGCCCGCGGCCTCGGCCATCCGGTGCGCGAGGGTCAGCAGCCGCACGTCACCGGCGAGCACCTGGGTCTCGGCCGCCCGGCGCAGTGCGGCGAGCCGCTCCTCGACGGCGGCGAAGCGCCGGGTGTCGAAGAGCCGGCCGAGGAGCTTTCCGCGTGCCTCGGCGTCCGCCCGCAGAAAACGGGCGAAGTCCCCCTGGGGCAACAGCACCACCTGGCAGAACTGCTCCCTGCTCATCCCGATGAGCTGGGTGATCTCCTCGCCGATCTCCTGGTGGGACTTGCTCAGCGACCGCCAGCCGCCGGACCGCCGGTCGTACTCGCGCAGTCTGCTCTGGGCCTTCTCCGTGACGAAGCCGTCGCCGCGCTTCTTGGGGCGCGGCTGGGCGGGCAGCCGGGTCACTTCCAGGCGGCGCTCGCCGACACTCAGCTCCAGCGAGACCTCAGTGGCCTCGCCCACGGCCGCGTGGTCGCTGCGCAGCGTGGCGCCGGGGCTCTGCCGCGCGCCGGGCACCGCCCCGTAGAGCGCGTAGCACACGGCGTCGAGTACCGATGTCTTGCCCGCGCCGGTCGGCCCGTGCAGAAGGAAGAGCCCGGCTTCGGAGAGGGAGTCGAAGTCGACCTCCTGGCGGGCGGCGAAGGGGCCGAACGCGGCGATGCGCAGGGTGTGCAGTCTCATCGCGCCACCTCGTTCGCCCCGTCGTCCACCCGTACGTCGTCGAAAGCCCCGGAGAGCACCCCCCGCTCTTCGGCGTCGGGCCCCGCTCCGCCCCGTACATGCGCCACGAAGTCCTCCGCGATCTGCTGGTCGGTACGCCCCCTGAGGCGCTGGGCGTAGGAGGCGTGCGGGTCCCCGGTGGTGCGGTCGGGTTCGAAGACCAGGCTGAGGGTGTGCGGGAAGCGGGCGCCGAGCCGGGCCATCGGATCGGCCGGGCGCACCGGGTCGGTGAGGGTGGCCTCCACCCAGGCATCCTCGTGCCGCTCCAGCGCCGGGTCCTCCAGCAGCGCGTCCAGGCGGCCCCGGATCCTGGCGAGCCGCCGGGGGGCGGGGCAGTCGATCCGCTCGGCGGTGATCTCGCCGGCCGGGCCGAGATCGATCAGCCACATGGTCTTGCGGTGGTCGGCCTCGGAGAAGGAGTAGGCGAGCGGGGAGCCCGAGTAGCGGACCCGCTCGGTGACCGTCTGGCAGCCGTGCAGATGGCCGAGCGCCGCGTAGTCGACGCCCGCGAAGACTCCGGCCGGTACGGCGGCCACCCCGCCGACCGTGATGTCGCGCTCACTGTCGCTGGGCTCCCCTCCGGCGACGAAGGCATGGGCCAGGACCACGGAGCGGGTGCCCGGGGCGCGGCCCGCGAGGTCGGCGCGCACCCGGTCCATTGCGGCGGTCAGCACGGCTTCGTGGCCGGTCCGTGCCGCCTTCAGCTCGTCGCGTACCAGGGCCGGTTCCAGGTACGGCAGCCCGTAGAGCGCCACATCGCCGTGCCGGTCGGAGAGGATCGCCGGGGTGGCGCAGTCCGCCGGGTCGGTGCGCAGATGGATCCCGGCCAGCCGGATGAGGCCCGCGCCCACTCCGAGTCTGCGGGCCGAGTCGTGGTTGCCCGAGATCATCACCGTCGCGACGCCCGCGTCGGCGAGCCGGTGCAGCGCCCGGTCGAAGAGCTCCACAGCGGCGAGCGGGGGCACCGCCCGGTCGTAGACGTCCCCCGCCACCAGGACCGCGTCCACCTCGCGCTCCCGCACGGTCGCCACCAGGTGGTCGAGGTACGCCGCCTGGGCGTCGAGGAGCCCGACGCGGTGGAACGACCGGCCCAGGTGCCAGTCCGATGTGTGCAGGAGCCTCACTGTCCGTCTCCGACCCGCATGGTTCCCCTCACTCCGCCCCCAGGACCAGCACCGGTTCGGTGCTGGCCCGGCCGGTCCCGCCGGCCGCCCCTGAGCCGCCCGGCGCCCGGTCCGTCACGGACCTCAGTCTGCCATCGGTGCCGGGGGGCCGGGGTCACGACCAGGACGGACAGGACAGGACGGGCAGCCGTGACGGATACGGCCGCGGTGGGCGAGAAGCCCGTCGGGCACGGCCCCGGAAGGGTTCGGGGGCCCGTACAGCAGATCTAGGCGAGCCGCGGCTTCCGGGACGCGCCCACCGCGACCGCGGTCAGGAGTACGAAGGCGCCGCCGAGCCACAGCACACCGGAGGTGGAGCCGTCCACGACGAGGCCTCCTGTCAGGGCCCCGAGCGCGATCGACAGGTTGAACATCAGGACGAAGAGGGACGAGGCGGCTTCGTTCGCGTCCGGGGCGGCCTTGAGCATCCAGGTCTGCAGGCTCACCGAGACTCCGCCGTACCCGAGGCCCCAGACCACCAGCAGGACGACTCCGCCGATGCGGCCGGTGCCGAGTACGGGAATCAGCGCCATCGCGGCCGCCAGCACGATCGCGATGGTGAAGAGGGTCCGCCGGACATGGGTCGCGGCCCGTGAACCGGCCACGAAGTTGCCGACGATGCCCGCCACTCCGTAGACGAGCAGCAGCGAGCTGATCAGGTGGGAGTCGAATCCGGAGATGTCCTGGAGGACCGGGCGGACGAATGTGTACGCGATGAAGTGCCCGGTGATCCTCATATTCTGGATAGTAAATATCGAGGATATGAGAAGGCAACCCCAACGGACCTGCCCCCAACCGAGGTTGACGGCGTGCGGCAACCGGAGGGCGGAACGGCACAGGAGGGGGCGGTGCCCGGGGGCTCAGATGTCGCCGTACGCCTCGGCGCCCAGTTCCAGGGTCGCCGCGCCCGCCGTGCTGTCGGCGAGCCAGGCCCGGAAGTCGTCGGCCTCGGCGTCCGGCAGGGCGACCTCGATCGTCACCGCCTCCGCGTAGCGGACCTCCCGCACGGCGCGGCCGGTGGCCCGCAGGTCGTTCTCCAGCTTGCCCGCGCGCTGGTGGTCGACGGTGACCGTGGCCAGCCGGTAGCGCTGTCTGACGACGGTCCCCACTTCGTCCAGGGCCTCCCCGACGGCTCCGCCGTAGGCCCGGATCAGACCGCCCGCTCCCAGCTTCACACCGCCGTAGTAGCGGGTGACGACAGCGATGGCGTACCGCACCTCGCGCCGCAGCAGCATCTGGAGCATCGGCACACCGGCGGTGCCTCCGGGCTCGCCGTCGTCGCCGGCCTTCTGCACGGAGGCGTCGGCGCCGATGACGTACGCGAAGCAGTGATGGGAAGCGCCGGGGTGCTCCTTGCGGACCCGTACGAGGAAGGCCTGGGCCTCCTCCTCGGTCGCGGCGGGCGCCAGTGCGCAGATGAAGCGCGATCGGTTGATCTCGGTCTCGTGCTCGCCCGCGCGGGCGAGCGTCCGGTACTGCTCCTGCATCGGCCCAGCCTATGCGGCCGGGCGGGAACAGTCCCGGCGGGTACACCGTTGTCCGGGCATGTACGCAGACAGGGACACCATCCGCAAGATCCTCACCGCGACCGGCGACACCTGGGCGGTGGTGGGTCTGTCGAACAACAGAGGGCGGGCGGCGTACGGCGTGGCCGGCGTGCTCCAGCGCTTCGGCAAGCGTGTCGTACCGGTCCACCCCAAGGCGGAGACGGTCCACGGCGAGCAGGGGTACGCGTCGCTCTCCGACATCCCGTTCCCGGTCGACGTCGTGGACGTCTTCGTCAACAGCGGTCTGGCGGGCCCGGTCGCCGACGAGGCGGTGGCCATCGGCGCCAAGGCCGTCTGGTTCCAGCTCGGGGTGGTGGACGAGGAGGCGTACGGGCGGGTGCGGGCGGCGGGCCGCGACATGGTCATGGACCGGTGCCCGGCCATCGAGATCCCCGCCCTGGGCTGAATCCCCGCCCTGGGCTGATTCGCTGCCCTGGGCTGAATCCCCACCCTGGGCTGACGCGCGGGCGCCGGGACCGGGAGCGGTCCCGGGCGCCTCAGCCGCCCAGGCCCTCGATGAGGACGGCGCCCGGCAGTCCGGCGAAGACCTTTCCCGGCACGATCAGCTTGCCCCGGCGGCTGCCGCTGCCGACCAGCGCCCACTCCAGGTCCGCCACGGCGGAGTCCACCAGCAGCGGCCAGCCCGCCGGCAGCCCGACCGGGGTGATCCCGCCGTACTCCATACCGGTCTCGCCGGTGGCCGTGTCCACGGGCGCGAAGGACGCCTTGCGCGCGCCGAGTTGCCTGCGGACGGCGCCGTTGACATCGAGGCGGCTGCGGGAGAGCACCAGACAGGCGGCGAGTGAGGTCTCCCCGCCGCGCTTGCCCGCGACGATGACGCAGTTCGCCGACACATCCATCAGCTCGGGCCCGTAGTGCGCCACGAACGCGGCCGTGTCGGCGATCTCCGGATCGCTGTCCACGTAGATCAGCTCCTGGGCGGGGACGTCCCCCTGCCAGTGCCGCACCGCTTCAGCGACCGGGGCGGTGAGCAGGTCCAGGCAGTCCTGGGCGTGGCGGACATCGTCGAACGTACCGATGGGAGCGCGCATACGCTTCACGCTAACAGCCGCCCCGCACACCCCGGCCGACAGCCACCGGGGCCCTCAGGGGCGCTGCCGGCCGACCGGCGGGATGGAGACCGCCATCGTCATCTCGACCGTCTCGGTGCCCTCGTTGCGGTAGGCGTGCGCCACGCCGGCCTCGAAGGTCGCCGAGGTCCCGGCCGGTACGGAGTGCGCCACCCCGTCGGCGACCAGGGTGAGTTCACCGGAGGTGACATGCAGCAGCTCCACCGTCCCCGGCGGGTGCGCGTCCGATGTGCTGCCGTCACCGGGCATCAGCCGCCAGGACCACAGCTCCAGCGGCCCACGCGTCTCGTTGCCCACCAGCAGGACCGTATGGCTGCCCGCGTCGGTCCCCCACATCCGGACCGCCTGGTCGGCGGGGACGATCCTGACCTGCGGCCCCTGCTCGTAGTCGAGGAGCGTGGTGATGCTGACCCCGAGGGCGTCCGCGAGCTTGACCGTGGTGCCGACACTGGGGTTCGTCCGGGCCTGTTCGATCTGGATGATCATTCCCCGGCTGACCCCCGCCCGCGCGGCCAGTGCGTCGAGCGTGAAACCCCGCTCACCGCGCCAGCGCTTGAGATTCCGGGCGAGCGACTGGGTGAGCTGATCGAAGTCCGACACGTTCCGTCCATTATCCTGGATGACAGGGTTGAATATTCTGCACTACCGTGTGGTGTACCCACCGATCCACCACACTGTACTGCGAGGTCCCGATGACTGCCCTCTTCGCCCTGGCCACCAGCCTGCTCTGGGGGCTGGCCGACTTCGGCGGCGGGCTCCTCACCCGGCGGACACCCGCCCTGACGGTGGTCGTCGTCTCCCAGGCGGCAGCCGTGGTGGTGCTCGGCTCGGTCGTGGCGGCCACCGGCGGCTGGAGCGAGGCCGGACCCCGGCTCTGGTTCGCCGTGGCGGCCGGCGTGGTGGGCCCGGTGGCGATGCTCAGCTTCTACCAGGCGCTCGCGCTCGGGCCGATGGGCGTGGTGTCACCGCTCGGCTCGCTCGGAGTCGTCGTCCCGGTCGGCGTCGGACTGGCGCTCGGGGAGCGCCCCGGCATACCGCAGTTCGCCGGGATCGCGGTGGCGGTCGCGGGCGTGGTGCTGGCGGGCGGACCCGAGCTGCGGGGGGCGCCGGTGCAGCGGCGGGCGGTCGCGCTGACGCTGGTCGCGGCTGTGGGGTTCGGCGCGGTGATGTCCCTGATCTCGGAGGCGTCCACCACCCTCACCGGCCTCTTCCTCGCCCTGTTCGTGCAGCGCGTCGCCAATGTGGTCGTCGGCGGGACGGCCCTGTACGTATCGGTGCGGCGCGGGGGCCGGGCGCTGCCCGAGGAGGGCGGGGCGGGGCTGGTCCTGCGGTCGCTTCCGGCGCTCGCCTTCGTCGGTCTCGCCGATGTGGCGGCCAACGGCACTTACTCGCTCGCCGCCCACGCGGGCCCGGTCACCGTCGCCGCGGTCCTGGCCTCCCTCTACCCGGTGGTCACGGCGCTCGCCGCACGCACCGTCCTCAATGAGCGGCTGCGGGCGGTGCAGGCCGCAGGCGCTGGGCTGGCACTGGTCGGAACGGTCCTGCTCGCGACCGGCTGACCTGCGGACCAGCGGGACGAGTCGGCGCCCGGCGCGGAACCGGTCAGGCGGTGCCGGGCTCCAGACCCTCCAGGGCCAGCAGCTGCTCCGGTGTGACGCCTTCCGGGATGGGCACGGGGGCGGGCGTACGCAGCGGGGGCTGCCACCCCTTCTCCGCGTCCCAGCGCCGTACGACCCGGGCGGGCGCCCCGGCCACCACCGCGTGGTCGGGCACCTCGCCACGTACGACCGCACCGGCCGCGACCACGACATTGCGGCCGAGCCGAGCCCCCGGCAGGACGACGGCGCCGGTCCCCAGCCAGCACCCGGGGCCGATCACGACGGGCTCCATCCGCGGCCACTGCTTGCCTATGGGCTCGTGCGGATCGTCGTAACTGTGGTTCGTGGACGTGATGTAGACGTACGGGCCGCAGTAGGTGTCCGAGCCGACGGTGACCCTGGTGTCGGCGATGACATGGCTGCCGCGGCCGAGCACCACACCGTCGCCCAGCGTCAGGATCGGCTCGGGGCCGAGGTCGAGGCCGGGCATCATCCCCGCGGTGAGCGTGACCTGTTCACCGATGACGCAGTGGTCGCCCAGCTCGATCCAGGGCTCGCCGAAGACGGCTCCCTGCGGAAAGGCGAGCCTCGTACCGGTGCCGATCCGGCGGAAGCGCAGCCTCCCCGGCCGCTCCGCCGTCACCGCGCCCGCCCGCTGCGCCCACTGCCATCCGGCGTGCAGCGCACGGGAGGTCAGCGATGAGAACGTGTTTCTGTTCCGGGCCACCCCCACACCGTACTCAGCGCCTCCGGCACCGATCAGAGGGGCGGGCTGTGATCTTCGACCCACCGTCGCTTACGGTTCCGGAGGGCACGGCGCGCACCATACGGAGCAACCCCCGGGTCCCGCGGAAGCGGATGCGGCGCGGGAAGCGATGCGGGGAGCAAGGAGACAGCAGTGGCGGAGCAGTCCTTGATCAGTGGTGTCGGCGGCCGGGAGCCTGCGGTCGACCCGCGGTCCTTCACGGCCCCGACGTCCGTCGTCGTCGGCGACGTGACACTCGCCGCCGGTTCCAGCGTCTGGTACCACACGGTGCTGCGGGCCGACTGCGGGCCGATCGTGGTCGGCGCCGACAGCAACATCCAGGACAACTGCACGGTGCATGTCGACCCCGGGTTCCCGGTCACGGTCGGCGAGCGGGTGTCCGTCGGCCACAACGCCGTACTGCACGGGTGCACGGTCGAGGACGACGTACTCGTCGGCATGGGCGCCACGGTCCTCAACGGCGCGCACATCGGGGCCGGTTCGCTGATCGCGGCCCAGGCGCTCGTCCCGCAGGGCATGCGGGTGCCGCCCGGCTCGCTGGTGGCCGGGGTCCCGGCCAAGGTCAAGCGCGAGCTGACCGACGAGGAGCGCGAGGGCATCAAGCTCAACGCGGCGATGTATCTGGAGCTGGTGAAGGGCCACCGGGAAGTCGGCTGAGCCCGTCCCGCCCGATGGCTCGTCCGATGGCGGGGCCGCGCCGCCCGGGGCTAGCCTGAAGGCGCGCCCGCGCCGTGCGCGGGTGATCTGCGACCGGGAGACGGATGTCCATGGGTGCGGACCGCACAGCGGATCAGCCGGCCGGGCCGGGTCCCGGCGGCGGGCCGCTGCTGCCCGCACCCCGGCGTCCCCGGCGCCACGGCCCGTTCCTCGGCCCGTGGCCGGTGCTGGCGGCGGTGTCCCTCGGCGGCGTCTGCGGAGCCTCGGCGCGGTACGGTGCCGCGCTGCTCTGGCCCACGGCGGCCGGGACCTTCCCCTGGACGACCCTGCTGGTGAACGTCGTGGGGTGCGCGGTGATCGGGGTGTTCATGGTGGTGATCACCGATGTGTGGGCGGCGCACCGGCTGGTGCGTCCGTTCTTCGGCACCGGGGTGCTCGGCGGATTCACCACGTTCTCCACCTACGCGGTGGACATCCAGCGACTGGTGGACGGCGGCCATGCCCGTACCGGTCTGGCATATCTCGTACTGACACTGGTAGCGGCCCTCGCGGCCGTGTGGAGCACGGTGTGGCTGACACGCCGCGCCGTCGCGTGGAGGCAGACATGACCGGTCCGAGCGGCACGGCGGCTCTGCGGGCGACCATCTTCGTCGGGGAGTCCGACCTCTGGCACCACAAGCCGGTGTACTCGGAGATCGTGCACCGGGCCCACCGTGCGGGGCTGGCGGGCGCGAGCGCCTTCCGGGGCATCGAGGGCTTCGGCTCGTCGTCCATGATCCATACGCAGCGGCTGCTGTCGCTCAGCGAGGATCTGCCGGTGGCCGTGGTGATCGTGGACACCGCCGACCGGATCCGGGCGTTCCTGCCCCAGCTCGACGAGCTGATCACCGAAGGGGCGGTGGTTCTCGACGACTGCGAGGTCATCCACTACCCGGACCCGCCACCGGACCGCTGAGCCGCCGGCCTCCGGCCGCGCTGGTGCCGGTGGACGGTGCTGGTGGCCGGTGGCCGGTGGGCTCAGTCGGCGGGTACGGAGTCCGGCGTCTCGGCGGCCGCTTCGGCCTTCGCGTGCGCCTTCTTCGCCCGGTTCTTGATGACGAGCATCGAGGCCACCCCGAGTACGGCGGCCACGGCGAGGCCCGCGTACGAGAAGTTCTTGAACCACGACTCCGCGACCACGCCCACGTAGTAGACGGCCGCCGTCGTACCGCCGGCCCAGAGGATGCCGCCGAGCATGTTGGCGATGAGGAACTTCCAGTACGGCATGTGCAGTACGCCCGCCAGCGGCCCGGCGAAGATGCGCAGCAGGGCGATGAAACGGCCGAAGAACACCGCCCACATGCCCCACTTCTCGAAGGACCGCTCCGCCATGGCGATGTTGGCCCCGCTGAAGTGTCCGGGGAATTTGCGGCCGAGCCAGGCGATCAGCGGGCGTCCGCCCTTGCGCCCGATCGCGTATCCGATGGAGTCGCCGACGACCGCGCCCGCCGAGGCGCAGATGCCCAGGACGAGCGGGTCTATGTGGCCCTGCTGGGAGGCCAGCAGGGCGGCGCTGACCAGAACGATCTCCCCCGGCAGCGGGATCCCGAGGCTCTCCACCCCGATGACCACCGCGACCAGGAGATAGATGCTGATCGCCGGAATCGTCTCCAGCCATGCCTGGATGTGCAACGCCGGCCCCTGCCCTTCGAAGTACCCGTGTCTGCGGGGGGCGCGCCCCCCGCGCCGCCTGCGGGAAGCCTACCCGTTCGGCCGGCGTGGCCGCCGACGGCGGAAGCCGGGGCTGACGGGGGCCGGCCGGGACACCGGCCGACCGCCGCCCGTCGGCAGCCAGGGCTCAAGCAGCAAGCAGCCAGGATTCACAGGAGTCAGGAGAACCAGTCAGGAGAACCAGTCAGGAGTCCGGGGAAGCCGTCGGGACTCCGGAGAGTCACCGGTCACACGTCACACGTCCCCGGTCACGAGTTCGGACGCAGCGTCCACACCACCGTCATCTCACCGGTGACCGCCTCGTCCGCGCGCCGGATGGCGATGTGGACCGGGAACTCGGGCCGCTCCCCCGCGTCCAGCTCCGCCACCACATCGGCCACCGGCCGGCCCAGGGTGGCGGTCGCGGTGACGTCGCCCATCGCGAGCTTCTTGTAGTCGATCTCGGCGCGGACCGCGAGCGGTACGGCGCGCTTCATCTGTTCGCCGAACGCGGCGATGACGATCGCACCGCTCGCCGACTCCGCGAGCGTGAACATCGCACCCGCGTGCGGCCCGCCGACGTGGTTGTGGAAGCCGGCCTGGTCCGGCAGACGGACGACAGCCCGCTCCGGCGTCGTCTCCAGGAAGTCGAGGTTGAGGGTCCTGGCCATGGGCACCGTGGCAGCGAGCAGTTCGCCTGCCGACATCTGATCTGCGGTCATGACACCGGAGGTTACCCGTCGGTAGCTCCCCTTGGCCATCCCCGGCCGGGGGCGCCCGTAGCGACGTGCCCCTGTCACCTCTATGGTTACTCGCCATGTGGCCAGGACAGCAGCCGCCCGGGGGCGAGCAGAACCCGCAGGACCAGAACCCGAATCCCTATCAGCAGCCGGGGTACCAGCAGCCGAACCCTTACCAGCAGGGTCAACCTCAGCCAGAACCTCCGCAGCAGGGAGCACCGCAGGGTTACCAGCAGCCCAATCCGTATCAGCAGCCGACGGCTCCGCAGTACGCGGTGGGAACGCCCGGCGCACCCCGCTCGCCCGAGGACAGGAAGAAGACGACGGTCATCGCGATCGTCTCCGCGACGGCCGTCGTCGCCGCCGCGGTGATCACCGGTGTGGTCGTGTTCAAGGACGACGGCGGCAAGGGCGGCACGGTCCAGGCCGGCGAGAAGTCCCCGTCCGCCTCCGCGTCCAAGGACCGCCAGAGCCCCCCGCCCGCCGACAACCCGCGGGCGGGCGGCGAAGCCGTCAAGCCGGTCGTCGCCGGGTGGAAGGTGGTCGTGAACCCGAAGTGGGGCACGGCCTTCGATGTGCCGCCCGACTGGGAAGTGGCGTCGTCCGGCACCTTCAGCGGCTTCGAGGACGACAAGGGCAAGACCCTGATCGGCCACTCGGCGCCCGCGTTCTACAAGTCCAAGTGGTGCACGGACGACTCCGACAAGGACGGCTACACCGAGGACACCGGGCTCGGCGGGGCGGGGACCAAGGGCGCGGACGGGGCCAAGAACACCCAGCAGGTCGCCGAGAACCAGGTGCCCTGGTGGGTCTACGGCGCCTACACCCAGCCGAACGAGAAACTGGTGAAGACCTCCAAGTCGAAGCCGTACACCACCAAGTCCGGGGTCAAGGGCAGCCTCGCCCGCGCCTGGGCGACCGGTGTGCCGAAGAAGTCCAAGTGCACCACGGACGGCCAGGCCATCACCTTCGGCTTCAAGAACACCAAGGACGACTTCGTGGCGTTCTCCCTGTACAACAGCACCGGCGTTCCCGGGGCGCTCCCGCAGGCGACGGTCGACAAGATCCTCAGCACGGTGCGGCTGGCGGGCGAGCCCACCGGCGCGAGCGACGACTGAGGCCCGGCGCCCGACGGGATCCGGCCCGCCACGTCCGATTGCTCCCGGTTGCCGCAGGACAGGCGCCGGGCGGGCGTTTGGCAGGGAGGGGCGGCGGCAGCGATAGTCCCTGAGTGACGTCTCCCGCTGCCGCCCCTTCCCCCATACGCCGCCCCGCGTGGGCCGGGCGCAACTACACCCTGCTCACAGCGGCCGCCGTGGTGACCAGCCTCGGCAGCAACGGAGCCCTGATCGCCTCGGCGTTCGCCGTCCTCGACACGGGTGGCGACAGCAGCGACGTGGGGCTGCTCGCCGCGGCCCGTACGCTGCCGCTCGTTCTCTTCCTGCTGATCGGCGGAGCGCTGGCCGACCGGCTGCCGCGCCACCGTGTGATGGTCGCGGCCAACGCCCTGAACTGCGTGTCCCAGGCCGCCTTCGCCGTCCTGGTCCTGACAGGTCACCCGCCGCTCTGGCAGATGATGGTGCTCACCGCGCTGTGCGGTACGGGTCAGGCGTTCTTCTCGCCCGCCTCCGAAGGCATGCTGCTCTCCAGCGTCCAGGGCGACGAGGCGGGCCGCGCCTTCGCGTTCTACCGGATGGCCATGCAGGGCGCGGGGATCGGCGGCGCCGCGCTGGGCGGCGCGCTGATCGCCGCGATCGGGCCGGGCTGGGTGCTCGCCGTCGACGCGGCGGCCTTCGCCGTCGCGGGATCGCTCCGGGCCTTCCTCGATGTCAGCCATATCGCGCCGCGTGCGCCGGGCGGCGGGATGCTGGCCGATCTGCGGGAGGGCTGGCGCGAGGTCATCGGGCGGCCCTGGCTGTGGAGCGTCATCGTGCAGTTCGCCGTGGTCAACGCGGTCATCGGCGCGGCGGAGGCGGTCTACGGGCCGCTGGTCGCCCGGGACTCGCTCGGCGGCGCCGGCCCCTGGGGCCTTTCGCTCGCGGCCTTCGGCGCGGGCACGGTGGGCGGGGCGCTGATCATGACGCGGTGGAAACCGCGGCGGCTGCTGCTGACCGGGACGCTCTGTGTCTTCCCGCTCGCACTGCCCTCGGCCGCGCTGGCCGTGCCGGTGCCGTTGGCCGCGCTGGTGGGGGTGATGTTCTTCAGCGGCGTGCTGGTCGAGACGTTCGGTGTCTCCTGGATGACGGCGCTGCACCAGGAGATCCCCGAGGACAAGTTCTCCCGGGTCTCCTCCTACGACTGGCTCGGCTCACTCGCGATGCTGCCGCTCGCCACGGCGCTCGCGGGCCCGGCGGAGCAGGCGTTCGGGAGGACCGCGTCGCTGTGGGGGTGCGCGGGCCTCGTCGCGCTGCTGACGGCCGCGGTGCTGTGCGTCCCGGACGTACGGAATCTGACGCGCCGGACCGCCGCGGACCGGGCGGCCGGGGGCCAGGAAGCGGGGAGCCAGGAAACCGCGGACCCGACCGCCGCCGAATGGACACCGGCGGACCGGACGGTCGCAGGACCCGCCGTACAGCCGACGCCCGGCGCCGGGCCCTCACCCGATACGGAAAGCCCCTTCGGGCGGCTCGGGTGAGGCGACCGCCTCCGCGTCCGTGACCGGCCTGGCGCCGCCGGTGAACCGGTCCAGCGACGCACCGTGCTCGACCCGGGCCGGAAAGGCGTCCGATGCTGTGCGCCGGCTCAGTCCCGCGGTGTCCAAGCAGGTGTGCGAGGCGACCAGGACCGCGTTGCCGAAGCGCCGCCCGCGCAGTACGGACGGCTCAGCGATGAGCGCGACCTCGACGAACACCGCGCGGAACGCGGCGAGTTGGGTCCGCAGAAAGCCGAACGGCGCACCGTCGGCAAGGTTC
The DNA here is from genome assembly GCF_042751845.1 of Streptomyces sp. NPDC059398. Taxonomy (NCBI): domain Bacteria; kingdom Bacillati; phylum Actinomycetota; class Actinomycetes; order Kitasatosporales; family Streptomycetaceae; genus Streptomyces; species Streptomyces sp. NPDC059398. The sequence goes on from NZ_JBHYWP010000010.1 coordinate 102,273, forward strand.
GCCGCGTAGACCCCGTCACCGCGCAGCACCCGGGCCGCCGACCGCGCGTACTCGGCCGATGTCAGGTGGGCGGGCACCCTCGAACCGCCGAAGACGTCCGCGATCAGCACATCGGCTGAGGCCGGGGGACGGCCGTCCAGCCAGGCCCGCGCGTCCATGGGGTGCACGGTGATGCCCGAGCCGTGCGGCAGCGGCAGTGCCTCGGCGACCAGAGAGAGCAGCCCCCGGTCCGCCTCCACCACCTCCTGCCGCGAACCCGGCCTGCGCGCCGCCACATAGCGGGGCAGTGTGAGAGCGCCCCCGCCGAGGTGCACGACGTCGAGCGGCTCCCCGGGGCCGGCCGCGCAGTCCACGACGTGGCCGAGTCTGCGCGCGTACTCGAATTCCAGATGCTCCGGATCGTCCAGATCCACGTACGACTGCGGGGCCCCGTCGACCGTGAGCAGCCAGGCGCGCTCCCGGTCGACGTCGGGCAGCAGTCTCGCGGTGCCCTGGTCCACGTCCCGGATCACCGGTATCGCCTCGTTCACCGTCCCATTGTGCCGTCCCCGCCGGGGGCGGGGGGGGGGGGCAGGGGGTCGGGGGGCGGGGGTGTGGCGGGCGGGGGGGGGGGGGGGCGCGGGCGCGGGGGGGGGC
>NZ_JBHYWP010000011.1:0-96325 GCF_042751845.1 Streptomyces sp. NPDC059398
CGGCGGCCACCGTGGCCGTTATACGATTTTTTGGTCCCCATGTGGAGACGGGGACGGGGGTTGGTTTCGACAATCCGGGTGGCCCATGTGGTCTGTGTCGTCTGGTGACTTCACAGACCAGACAAGCGACGTGGGTGAAAGGTTGTGCCCGATGTGAAGATTTCGAAACCGTGCGGAAACCGAAGGGTGACGGCGCCCCTTCGGGACCGGCCCCGCCGAACCACCCGCCCCCGCCGGACCAGCAGCCTCAGGCGGATCAGCAGCCTCAACCGAACCAGCAATCCCAGCCGAACCAGCAGCCCCCGCCGGCCCACCCGCCTCAGTCGAACCAGCGGTCCCGCTCCAGCTCCTCCGTCCGGGACGGGTCCTCGATCAGTGCCGCCACCTCGAACCGGCGCGGCCACTGCCCCGCCGCCCAGGCGAGCCCCGCCGCCACCCCCTCAAGCGTGGCCGCGTGCACCACACCGTCGCGCGTCCGGTGCCAGTCCAGTTCGACGCCGTTCGCCAGCAGTTCGCCGTGCTCGACGTACGTACGCGGTGTGCCGGCCCCGAGCAGCGCCCGTACCGCGTCCGGGACCTGGTGCTCCTCCCCCGCCGTGGTCACCTCGGCCTCCACGCTCTCGCTCAGCCTGGCGACCTGGAGCAGCTCGGCCAGCTCGGCGGCCCGGTCCGGGGCCACCGGGAGCAGCGCGGCGCCCGAGGTCAGCGGGAGCAGGTCGGGGGCGTCCGCGACCAGGGCGTCGGCGGCGTCCACCACCCGCACCTCGCCGTCCACCACGGCCCGCAACTCGTCCGGCAGCGTGACCTGTTCCGGGTCGAGCAGCGCCAACCGGCCGTACAGCGCGTGCAGCTGACGGGCCGACACCGTACGGTCCGGATCGGCGAGCCGGGTCAGCAGCTCGGCCGCGCCGCCGGGCTCGTCGAGGAGGGCGGCCACGGAGGTCCGTACCCCCAGGGCGCGCAGCACCTGCTCGTCGTCGAAGCCGGTGGCGTCCGCCTCGTCGTAGAGACCGGCCAGCAGCGGATCACCGCCCGCAGCCCGCAGCCCGGCCGGGCGGCGGCCGTCGAGCACCGGGTGACCCCGCAGCCACCAGGCGGTGTACGGGCGTACGGACTCGGTCGTACCGTCCGGGAGCAGCACCCGGACCGGCTGGGTCAGGGCGTCCCGCAGCGGCGGCCGGGAGAGCAGGGCGAGCGCCTGCGGCCAGCGGTCGTCGTCGACCAGCTCCAGGTCCCGTACGGCGACGATCTCCGTGGCCACCGGCGGCAACGGGGTCTGCGCCAGCTGGTCGAGCACGTCCTCGCACCAGACGTCCACCGCGTCGAGCAGCCCGGCGTCGTCCGGCTCGGCGAAGTCGCCCTCGCGCGGTTCGAGTTCATCGGGGTCCAGGACCACATCGGTGGTGCGGACCAGGGCGAAGGTGGCGAGCACCCCGCAGGCGGTCAGCGGCTGCTCGCCCCAGCGCTCGGCCAGCTCGGCGTCGCACAGGGCGAGTTCGCCCTCGCGCATGACCGAGGCGAACGGGGATCCTGGCAGCACCAGTTCACCGGCCGGCACGGTCTCGCCGTCCTCGTCGGGGAGCGCGAGCGCCCCGAGCCAGGGCTCGTCGCCGGGCTCCAGCTCCGCCTCACGGACGAGCCCGAGCACCACATCGGCGAGTTCATCGGCGTCCAGGGCGCCTTCGTCGTCCTCGTCGTACCAGCTCTCCCCGGCCTCCATGGAGGCGGCGACGGCGGCCCGCACCTGCGGGGTCGTCAGGACGGTGCGCGGGGTGGCGGGCAGCGCGCCCAGCTTCTCCAGGAGCGGATGCGCGGCCTCCGGGTGGGCGACCTTCAGACCGAGGCGGGCCAGGTCGGCGGGGGTGTCGGCCAGCGGCAGCAGCACCTGCCGGGGCCCGACGGCGGTACGGCCTGAGGCGAGCGGCACCGGCAGCCCGGAGAGCCGGTCCGGGTCGACGCCGGCCAGGGTCTCGTACAGCCGCCGCCACCAGGACGGCGGGCGTTCGGCGCCGCCGATCCGGTCGATGGCGTCACCGAGCGGCAGCCGGCCGACGCTCAGTGTGCGCAGCTCGGTACGGCGTTCGAGCCCGGCGGGCAGCAGCGTCGGCAGCACTTCGGCCAGCACGCGTACGGTGTCCTCGCCCGCGCCCTCGACGACCTCGGCCTCGAAGGGGCGCAGGGCCCGGCGGCGCGCGCCGCCCGCCTCGTCGTCCGCGCCTTCCGTGTCCTCCGGTGCCACGTCCTCCAGCGGCGCGGCGGGGGCGAGGAACGCCACCCGGTTCAGCCGCTCCAGGATCGCGGCCCGCAGCGCGCCGTCCAGCTCGCCCTTGCCGAGCGGGCCCGGCACCAGGTCGAGGGTGGCGACCGACACCGGCTCCCAGCCGCCGAGCAGCTCCGCGTAGCCGTCGGCGGCCCGCTGCACCAGGAAGTCCGTGAGCGGCCCGGGGGCGGGGTGACGGCGGGTGGTGTCCAGCGGCAGCGAGGCGATGAGCAGCGCGGGCACACCGAGCGGTTCGTCGGTCGGGGTCGGCGCGTGGACGACGGGGGCGGTGCCGGGGCGTACGGGGGCGCCCTCGCCGTCCACCGGGACGGCCCAGGTGACCGACCAGTGCGGGCGCAGCCGTTCCTCGACGGGCCGGTCCGCGAGCAGCGCGCGCTCCAGCGGCCCGTGGTGGGCGACGGTGCGCCAGCGGTGGATCCCGCCGCCCGCCGCGCTGTCGTCGATGTGGACGTACGCCCCGTGCTCCGAGCGGGCCAGGGTGCGGATACCGTCCGGGGTCTCGACCACGATCTCGGCGAGGCCGGGCAGGGTCAGCAGCAGCGCGTCGTCGATCGCGGCGACCAGGCGCCGGGCCAGGTCCTCCGCGCCGGCGTCGCGCAGCGGCAGGATGACGACGGTGTCGTACCCGTCGGGCGCGGTGCCCTCGGCGGGCAGCGGGAGCCGCAGCAGCGGTACGTGCCCCTCGCGCCGCCGCAGTTCGTCGGCGAGGCCGCCGTCCGATGTCTGCTCCGCCGCGGTACGGGCCGCTTCGGCCGCCAGTGCGCGGGCCTCGGCGAGGGACCACCGGACGCCGCCGTGCCGGCCGACGACCGCGGGCTCGTCGCTGACCGCGAGGACGGCGGCGAACCCGACACCGAAACGGCCGACCGCGGCGTGGGTGTCGGCTGTTCCTGAGCCGGGCCGCTTGGCCGAGGCACGGAGCGTACTCAGCGACTCGACGCCGGCGGCGTCCAGCGGCGCCCCGGTGTTGGCGGCGACGAGTACGGCCGGCCCTCCGCCATCGCCCGGCCGCAGGGTGAGCCGGAACCGGCCCGGCACCCCCGCACGGGCCGCCGCGTCGGCGGCGTTCTGGGCCAGCTCGACGACGAGGCGGTCCCGGTAGCCGCCCAGCGCGAGGTCCTCCTCGGCGTTGGCGTCCTCGCGGAAACGGGCGGGGGCGGCGGCCCAGGCATCGAGCACGCCACGCCTCAGGCGGGCCGTCCCGAAGGGGTCGGCTGCGTCTGTCGCTTCCACGGTCACGGCTTGTGCTCCTCTGTGGGGCGGGGGTACGGATCTGCGGGGCGGGGGTACGGAGGACCGTCCCGGTCCCGGGTGAAGGTATCGCGTACCAGGGTGCGGGGAGGGGCGCGGGTGGCGCGCCCGGGGTGGGCTTGGCTTGATCCTCTCCCCGCGGCTCCCCCGACTTGTTGGCGCTCTGTTGGCGGAGGCCGGGACGCTTCTCCACGTGGCCCACTGACGGGCCGCGCGCCCCGTGTCGGGTGTTCCGGCCACCCGTGCGGGGGCGCTGATCAGCAAAGGAACAGGTATGAAGCGTACGTTGCGCACCTCTGCGGTCTCCCTGCTGGGAGCCGCCGTAGCGGTCATCGGTATGGCCACCGCCGCATTGCCGGCGCAAGCAGCCACCGCCAAGTCATCGGACTGCACGGGGGGATACCTGGCCCGTGGGAACGGTGAACAGGACCTGGTCGGTCACCTGGGCTTCTGCCCGTACGGCGACATCGTCATGGTGATGGACATCACGGCTGACGGCTACAGCGTGGGCGCTCGGGTCGACGACGGGAGCGGAAAGTACCGTTACTGCAAGGCCAGCGGCCTCGGCAAGAAGAAGACCTGCAACTTCGACCTCCGTGAGAACAGGACCATAAAGATCCACGGGTACCTGTCGAAGAAGGGGCACAAAACCATCTGGCTCCAGAACTACACCTTCGACAACTGAGCCTGCCGCCCGCGCGGAAGGGCTGAACTTCCTCCGCCCCTCATCACAGGGGAGTGAGGGGACCGCACCGGCGGCAGCTGTGCAGGTGCCGGGCGTCGGAAGTTTCCCGGGCGTCCAGGATGGCGCAGGCGTCAAGGGTTACGTGAACGGGGACGGGCCCCCCCCCGCGGGGGCCGGGGGGCCCCGGGGGGGGGCGCGCGTGCGGGGCTGGGGGGGTGACGGGGGGGGGCGAGCCCGGGGGGGTGTGGGTGTGGGCGGCGTGGGCGCGGGCCGCCGGGGGCGCGCTGTGCTGTGTGTGGGGGGGGGGGGGGGCGCGCCCCCCCCCCCCCCCCCCCCCCCCGTCTCTCTCCGTGCTCCGCTCAGCCGGCCTGCTCCGGCACCTCGGGCAGCCCCAGCAGCTTCCGCAGCCCGGGCAGTTCGGAGCTGTCGGTGCCGGCCAGATCGTCGAGCGCGGCCCGCCACTGGGCCCGCGCCTCGTCCCCGCGCCCTGCCGCCGCGAGCACCCGGCCGTACTCGTGCCGTGCCAGGCCACTCGCGTGGTGGTCGCGCCGCTCCACGGCCCGGTCGACAAGTGCCGCCGATTCCGCCACCGCCCCCTCCGTACGCCTGAGTTCGCGCAGCGTCCGGATCAGACCGAGGCGGGTGTGGGTCTCGGCGTGCCAGTCGGAGAATTCCCGCAGGCCGGTCAATCCGCGCTCGAAATGACGCCGGGCCGCGGCGGGGTTCCCGGCGCGCAGCAGGGCGTAACCGATGTTGCAGTACGCCGTGTTCCTGATCCTCGGATCATCGGTACGCTCCGCGAGGGCGAGGCTGCGCTCATGGCAGTGGACGGCCTCGGCCGGGTCGCGTTGTTCGACCAGGTTGCCCAGATTGCCGAGTACGACCGACTCCCCCACCGGGTCGTCCAGTTGACGGGCCAGCCGCAGTGCCTCCCGCAGGGCCTCCTCCGCCTCCTGGGGCCGGCCGAGCAGGTTGAGGAGTGTGCCCCGGTGGCTGAGTGACCGCCGCACCCCGACCAGGTCGCCCGACGCCCGGAGCATGCCGAGGCCGCGGTCGATCAGCGAGAGCGCCTGCTGGAGGCGGCCGGAGAGGAAGTGGAATCCCGCGAGGTCGCTGAGGGCGAGCGCCTCCGCGCGGACGTCCCCGCTCGCGCCGGCGGCGAGCACCGCATGGGTGGCGAGCACTTCCATCTCGCCGAGCCTGCCCTGCCGTTGCAGGAAGGGGAAGAGCTGCCTGACCACACCGGCCGACGCGGCGCGGTGGTCGGTCGGCGGGTCATCGGCCGCGACGGTCTGCCCCACCAGCGCGACGATATTGGCCACCTCCGCCTCGGCCCAGGCGGTGATGTCGGCGGGGAAGGCGTCGTCCTCGCCCTCGTCGGTGCGCCCCTCCGGCGGGGCGTACATCCGGTCCTCCCGGTCCTGGCTGGGCGGCAGGACCGCGCAGAGCAGGCGCCGGGTGCCCGCCGCGTACCATCGCAGGGCCGTACCCCGCAGAACGGCGGGCGAGGGCGTCCGCGTGGCCGCTTCCTCGCGGGCGAACTCCCGCACCAGGTCGTGCGGGAGGAACCGCTCCGGTACGGGCTCCTCCAGGAGGGCCGTCTGTACGAGCCGGTCGAGCGCGTCCGCCGCTCGCGTGGGGGAGAGCCCGCTGAGCCGGGCCAGCAGCGGCGAGGTGTAGTCCGGCAGGTTCACCGCGCCGATGCGGCACAGGGCGCGTGCCGCGTCCCGGTCGGCGGACCGGTCGGATGCGCGCAGGGCCTGGACGGCGACCGTCAGCGGGCGCCGCACGCTCAGGTCGTCGTACTCCAGGTGCTCCAGCAGACCGTCCCCGGCCAGCCGGTCCGCCAGCCGGTCGGGGGCCAGCGTGCCGCGCGCCGCGAGCCGGGCGGCGACCACCCGGAGCGCCAGCGGCAGCCCGCCGGTGAGGCGGACGAGCTGGTGGTCGGGGCCCACGCACTCGCGGCGGCCGGACGCGGCCCGCAACAGCGCGGCGCTCTCCGGCGGTGTCATCGGCCGCAGGGTCATATGCCGTGCGCCGTCCAGCGCGGTCAGCGGATATCTGCTGGTGACCAGCACCCCGCATCCGGCGCCCGCGGGCAGCAGCGGCCGGACCTGGGCGGCGCCCGCCGCGTCGTCCAGCACCATCAGGGTGCGCGTGGGCGCCAGGAGGGAGCGCAGGAGCGCGGTGCCCGCGTCCGGGTCCTCCGGGATGGACTGCGGCGCCCGCCCCAGGGCCCGCAGCAGCGCGGCGAGTGCGCCGCGTGGCGAGAGCCGGGAGCCGTCGGGCGCCGCCCCGTGCAGATGGACGTAGAGCTGCCCGTCCGGGTAGGTGTCGCGCAGGTCGTGCGCGACCTGCGCGACGAGCGCGCTCTTGCCGACGCCGGGCATACCGCTGACGACCGCGAGGCGCGGCCCGTCACCCGCCGATCCGTCGCCGACCGGCCCCTCACCCACCGGGCCCTCACCCACCGGCCCGTCACCCACCGGCCCATCACCCACCGGTCCGTCGCCCGCCGATCCGCCCAACGCCGCACGGAGCGCGGCCCGTTCGGTGTGCCGCCCGGTGAAACAGCCCGGCGCCGGCGGGACCTGCGCGGGGACGACCCGGGCGGCTCGCGGATCGCCGGCGTGGGGCGCGGGGGCGGCCGTGCGGGCGGGCCCGAGTACCTCCCGGTGCGCGGCGGCCACCGCGGCTCCCGGCTCGGTGCCGAGTTGTTCCGCGAGGGTGCGGCGCAGCACCCGGTGCACCTCCAGCGCCTCCGCCTGGCGGTCCGACCGGTGCAGGGCGAGCATCAGCTGCCGGTGGAACGCCTCGCGCAGCGGGTACTGATCGGCCAGCTCCGTCAGTCCGGGAACCAGCCCGGCGGCGGAGTGGCCGAGCGCGAGCCGGGCCTCGGCCCGCCACTCCAGCAGCGACAGCCGCTCCTCCTCCAGCCGCCGCACATACGAGTCGTCGGCCAGTGGCGCCCGTACGCCGTCCAGCGGGGCGCCGCGCCACAGCGCCAGCGCCGCCCGGGACTCATGGAGCACCTCGGGCCACCGCCGTGCGGAGCCCGCCGTCCTGGCCGCGACGACGTGCCGCTGGAAGACCCGTACGTCCAGCTCGTCCTCGCTCACCGAGAGCCGGTATCCGGTGTCGAGCGCCCGCAGCCGGTGCGGGTCGTCCAGCATCCGGCGCAGCCGGGCGGCGAAGTTCTGCAACGAAGCTCGGGCGGTGGGCGGCGGGCTGTCGCCCCACAGCATCTCCCGCAACGCCCCGGTGGACACGGCCCGGCCGGGCTCCCGCAGAAGAGCGGCGAGCAGTACGCGGATCTTGGTACCGCCCACCCGGTGGGGCTCCCCGCTGGCGGGATCGAACAGGCAGACCTGCCCCAGCAGCCCGAACCGCAGTGCGGTGCCGCTTCCCTCCAGCATCGTTCCTCCCGCGCCCACGGATCTGCGCTGTGGCCGAATCGTAGCTCCGGTGCCCGTGCCGGGCCCGAGGCCGCCCCCATGATGGTGGCAACCTGGGCCGAGCACGGTTGCCGTCAGGCGGACGCGGCGTCCAGCGACCGCAGTTCGTCCTCGGAGAGGTGCAGGTCCGCCAGGGCGACGAGGGCCGGCACCTGGTCCACCACCCGGGCGGAGGCGATCGGTGCGACCACGGTCGGCTGCTGGGCCACCCAGGCGATGGCGACGGTGGCCAGCTGTACGCCGTGTGCCGACGCGATCTCCTCCATGGCGGCGAGAACCCTGGTGCCGCGCTCACTGTCCGCGTAACCACCGGCCAGGCCGGGCATGTCGCGCACGTTGTCCAGCGGGCGGCCCGGCCGGTACTTGCCGGTCAGGAACCCGGAGGCGAGGGCGAAGTAGGGGACGCAGGCCAGTCCCTCCCGCTGGACGATGTCCCGGCGTTCGCCCTCGTAGGTGTCACGGGAGACGAGGTTGTACTGGGGCTGGAGCACCTGAAAGCCCGTCAGGCCCTCCTGGCGGGCGAACCGCAGCATGGCGTCCAGGCGTTCCGGGCCGATGTTGGACGCCCCGAGGGCCCGCACCTTACCGGCGCGCACCAGGCCGTCGAACGTCGTGACGACGTCCTCGACCGACACGGACTCGTCGTCGAAGTGGGCGTAGTACAGGTCGATGCGGTCGGTTCCCAGACGCCGGAGCGAATCGTCCACGGCCGACTCGACATTGGCGGGCGCGAGCCCCTTGCGCTCCGGGTGGTCACCGACCTTCGAGGCGATGACGATGTCGTCCCGGTTGCCGCGCGCGGAGAGCCAGTTGGCGATGATGGTCTCCGACTGCCCGGGCTGGTTACCGGGGAACTGGTAGATGTACGAGTCCGCGGTATCGATGAAATTCCCGCCTGCGGCGGCGTAGGCATCGAGCACGGCAAATGATTGCTCCTGGTCGGCCGTCCAGCCGAACACGTTGCCGCCCAAGCACAACGGGGCGACGGAAATACCGGACCGGCCGAGGTTCTTGTGATCAAACATGACCTCATTAGACACCTGGCGCGACAACGGCAGACGGCGGCAGTGGGGGGATACGTGACGGAGAACAGTGCGCGGGAGAACGAGGGGAAAGGAAAAAAAGAGGACAGGGAGAAGGAGAACGACGGGGCGCGGCTGTCGTCGACGGTCGGCACCCTGGGCGCTTGTACGGCGGCGATGGCGCTTGCTCTCAGTCTGGCGGCGACCACGGAGGCCGTGACCGGGGATTCGGTCGTCTGGTGGCAGCTCGCCCTGGTTCCGTTCGTGTTCTTCATAGCGGTCAGAGCGGAGACAGTCTCCCGGCGGGCGCTCCAGCACAACAGGCGCGTCCTGGCCTCACGCCCCCTGAAGGGCGCGGCGCTGCACGAGCACCTTGAGGACCACACCTACGTGCTGTATCTGCGGGCCTTCGGCCGCGACCGGGAACTGGCCACCACCCAGCCGGTGCGTGGCATGTGGGCCTGGGCGCTGGCGCTGACCGGCCTGTCGTCGGTGGACTCCCGGCGTACGTGGGAGGAGCGCATCGTCCTGCCCTTCCTGCGCCTGGGCCGCGTGATCAGCGTCGGCGAGCCCGGCGAGGCCCTGCCTCCGCTCGGCGCTGCCCGCTTCTATCTCCCGCAGGACAACTGGCGGGCCGCTGTCTCCGAAGCGATCCGCCGGTCCCGGCTCGTCGTCATGGTGGCGTCGGTCAGCCCGGACGAGTCGGCCGATGGCACCCTCTGGGAGTACACGGAGGCGGCACGTCTGCTGCCGGCCGAACAGATCGTGCTCATCGTCCTCGACGACCCCGACGGCTATGACCGCTTCCGGGGACTCACGGCAGCGTACGCGGACCGGCGGTCCCGCGAACCCGGCCCGCCAGGAGCCCAGTCGGGGCGGGCCCTGGTTCCACTGCCGACGCTTCCCGACCACGGCGGGATGGTCCGGGTCGCCCGGCGCTCCCGGCGTTCGCGTTCTCCGCTCCTCGGGGCGATCGTGTTCGGTTCCGGCCGCGAGCCCGAGTTCGTCCCGCTGACCGGGGCCGCGCGGCCGGTGGCCCGGCTCTCCCGGCAACTGGCCGTGCGAAGAGTGGTCCGCGACTTCGTGGCCCGGCTCGAACTGCGGCTCCCGGGGCGGGCGGTCGTGCCCTGGGGCGTCCCCCGGGAGCTGCGCTGGATGCTCCTGGCCCTCCCGCTCTGGCTCCCCTACGCGAACTTCGTGGGCAAGAGCCATCGCGAGGGCCCCGGTGTCAAGGCCGTCTTCATCGTCCTGCCTCTGCTGTTCGTCTACGGATACTTCAGAACACGTATCGAAACCGGTGCACAGGAACTCGACCGGGGGGTGCGGATCCTGCCCCCGGAGGTCGCCACAGCCGCGCCCCCGGAGACGCGGGGCGGGCGGACCGTGCCACGGATCGAGCCGACACGGTCCTTCGTGCAGCGGCAGTGGACCACCTGGTTCTACGGAACGACGGGTCTGGCGGCCCTCATCCCCCTGGGCGCGGCACGGTACGGCAGCGACGTGTGGCTGTGGGGCTGCCCCGTGCTCGTGGGCGTGAGTGTGTACGGGTTCCGCGTGGCCCGGCGCCGCGCCACCGCCTACCGGCGCCGCCTGCGTACCCCCGAGGACATCCACGCCGAGGAGAGCGTGCTGCTGCTCCATCCGGAGACCGGCCTCCCCGGCTGGGACGAGCGGGCGTGGCGGGCTGTCGAGCAGTGGTTCCCGCGGTGCGGGGAATTCGTCGCCGTGGGCCCGGCGGACGACCCCCCGCCAGGCAGCGGGTGGGCGCGCCTGGACCTGCCCGCGGACGACGTCCGCCCCGTCCTGTCCGCCGCCCTGGTGCACGCCTGGCTGGTGGTCGCGGTGGCTGTGCCGGACGCAGAGAACATATGGCGGTTCTGCGAAGCCGTACGCCTACGGAACCCGCCGCACGTGGTGCTCCTCGTGACCGGTGGTGGCGAGCAGTACCGGCGGTTCGCGGCCGGTGCCGCAGCCGAGTTCCGGCGCGGGGCCGGGCGCTTCCCGCCACGCGGGCCCGGCGCCCGCAGGTTTCCCCGGCTGCCGGACCTCCCGCCTCTCGCGCCGGAGGCCGACGGAGCCCAGCTGACCGCCGTGATCCGCTTCACCCAGGGCTGGGATACCCACCCGCACACCTTCGAACCGCCGCTCCCGTTCACCGATGCGCGGTCCGTTCCGTCACGTCTGCGCTTCCGGGACGAACTCGGCCCGCATCTGGCCCCGTTGCGCGTGCGGACGTGACGAGACGGTCGCCGCTCCCGACCCGCCGTGCGAATCAGGCCGCCCGGCGGGCCGTTCCGTACCGTACGGAAGCGGCGACCTGCTACTGCCTCCCCCTCAAGTCGCAGCAGTATCAAGGGATTCCTGTCGGCACCGCCCGAATAAATCCGTTGAACCGCCCGGCCCGCCCGGGCAGGATCCGCTCCGTGGACACCTATCTGGAGACCGACCGCCTGGCCCTGCGCCGCTTCACAGCCGACGACGCGGACCTGCTGATCGAGCTGGACAGCGACCCGGCGGTGATGCGCTACCTGAGCGGGGGCGAGCCGACCGCCCCGGAGACCGTCCGCGAGCGCCAACTGCCAAGCGTTATCGCCGGATACGAGAAATGGCACGGCGATCTCGGACTGTTCGCCGCGCACGAGAAGGACGGCGGCGCGTTCATCGGCTGGTTCTGCCTGCGCCCCGAACCGCAGGGCCCGCTGGACGAGGCCGAACTCGGCTACCGGCTGCGGCAGGCGGCCTGGGGCAAGGGGTATGCGACCGAAGTATCACGAGGTCTGCTGGAGAAGGCCTTCACGGGACTCGGCGTACGCATGGTGTGGGCCGAGACGATGACCGTGAACCAGGGCTCACGCAACATCATGGAGAAGCTCGCCATGACGCTCGTCGAGACCACCCCCACTCCCCCCGACATGGCGATGGTCGAGGGCGCCGAGCACGGGGGCGTGCGGTACGAGATCACCAGGGAGCAGTGGCAGCGGCAGTAGCCGCACCGCACGCCGACGCGCCCCCTGCTCCGTACCGGCGCGAACCGTGTGCCACGCCCCGCTGTCGGGAACCGGGCGGTCCCGTCAGGCCGTCAGATGCTCGCGCGCCCAAGTGGCGAACGTGGTCAGGGGGATCCCCAGCCGCCGGGCGAATTCGGGTCGCGCCGGATGGCCGAAGGCGTTGGTCCACTCATGTCCGGCGCCCCAGCTGGGCATGCCCGCCGCGAGTGCTTCCTCCAGGCTCATCGACGGCGCGACGACGGGCACGCCCCACACCGCGGACAGGGTCTCCGCGATCTGCCTCATCGTGAGCCGGTCACCGGCCAGCTCCAGCTCCACCTGGTGAAAACGGTCGGGGTCGCCCAGTGCGCGAGCGGCTGCCGCGCCGATGTCCTCATTCGACACCACCGCCACTTCCGTGTCCGGCTTCAGCACCGTGGCAAGGCCCCCGCTGGGCCCGTGGGGCACGAGCGCGGGGAAGTTGTCCATGAAGAACGCGGGCTTGATCACGGTCCAGCGCTCGAAGCCCGCGCCGCGCACCGCCTCCAGGATCGCCTGCTTGGTGTCGAAGTACTCCTCGACCGCCGCCCAGCGGCCTTCGGCCCAGCCGGGTGCCCGGGTGTGCTCACCGACCCCGCTGGTCGAGGACTGCACGAACTGCCGTACCCCCGCCGCTTTCGCCGCGTGGATCAGGTTCGTAGCCTGCGCCAGCTCTCCCGCGAAGTCGACACTCGTCTCGGTCATGGGCGGCATCTGCACCGAGAACACCGCGCGGGTCCCTTCGAGCGCGGGGCCCAGGGAGGCCCGGTCGGAGAGATCCGCCTGCACCAGTTCGGCGCCCAGCGCCTCGATGGCCAGGGCGGGCTCCGTACGCGGGTTGCGTACGAGCGCACGTACCGGCGTTCCGGCGGCCAGGAGAGCGCGGGCGGTGGCCCCGCCCTGACGACCGGTGGCTCCGGTGACGAGGACGGGTGCGGATGCGAGTGCGGCGTCGGTGGTCATGGTTTCTCTCCCCACGGAAGAAGAAACGGCGGGGCCCGCCGTTTAGACTCGCCTAAGATATGGCGGGCCCCACCGTTTAGCAAATGAGGAGACCATGACCGGCCAGCGAGCGGACGCCCGCCGTAACTACCAGCGCATCCTCGCCGTCGCCGAGGCCGAGGTCGCCGCGCACGGCGCCGACGCCTCGCTCGAACAGATCGCCCGCACCGCCGGCGTCGGATCAGCCACCGTGCGCCGCCACTTCCCCACCCGCCGGGCCCTCCTCGACGCCGTCTTCCAGGAGCGCATCGAGAAACTCTGCGCGCACGCCCGCCAGTTGATCGGATCCGACGACAGCCGCGCCGCCCTCCTGGACTGGCTGCAGGGCCTCGTCGCGTACGCCGTCTCCGCCCGCGGACTCGCCGACACCCTCACCTACGAGCCCCCTACGGACGAACCCGCCACGCACTCCTGCGGCAACGCACTCGAAGAAGCCGGCACGCCTCTGCTCCAGCACGCCATCCGCGACGGAGCGGTCGAGCCCGGCGTCACCTTCCACGACCTGCTCACCCTGAGCGTCGGCATCGCCCTGGCCACCGAACACCACAGCAGACCCGCGGCACAGGCGGACCGTCTCTTCCGCCTCGCCGTCGAAGGCGTCAGCCCTGCGCGGAGGACCCCCACGTCCTGAAGGCGGAAGCCGGCTCTTGTCACGACGGGAGGGCTGCCCGGCGGCGTCGCGGGCAGTGGTCCGTGACCGTGGGGAATGTCAGGCGGCGTTCGCGGTGGCGACCGCCGCGGCGATCTCACGGACACGGTCGTGTGCGTCGGCCATGGAAGCCTCGTACATCGGGAGGAACTGTGCCAGGGACGGTGCGTGGGGGGCCATGGTCATCTCGGGCGCCACAGTGGTGACATCGAGCCCCAGTTGCCCCTCGTGTCCGAGCACCGCCTCAGTGGTGGGCACGACGTAGTCCAGGCCGTGATTGGGCGCGCCAGGACCGTAGCTGCCACCTCGGGCGGAGATCAGCACCGCGGGACGGCCGGCAGCCGGGGACGGCCTGAAGGTGCGGCCGTAGACCATGATGTGGTCGAGCCAGGCCTTGAACACCGACGGCATCGAAAGGTTGTACATCGGCACCGTGAACAGGTAGGCGCTGGCGCCGAGGAACTCCTCGATGAGCTCGTCCTGCAGTGCGGCCGCGGCAGCCTCCTCGTCGGTGTGATGGGCGGGATCGGTGACGCGGGCGGTGATGCCGGCGGCACTGAGATGGGGCACGGGGGCCGCGGCGAGGTCGCGGTGGACAACGTTGCCGCCCCAGCCTTCGAGGAAGGACCGGGCGACCTGACGCGAGACCGAGCCCTCGCCGAGTGCCGAGGAGTCAATGTGAAGCAGGTACGACATGGAGGGGGTTCCCTTTCGGTAGCGCCGTGTTCAGTAGTGGCGCGTTCAGTAGTGGCGGAGTGCTCAGAAGTGGCGTGCTCAGTAGCGGCGCGAGAGCGCGCTCCAGTGACCGACCGGAGCGAGTCGTCACCGTGAAGTGGTACGCCGTGAAGTGGTACGGGGTCGCCGACCGGGTGTTACATACTGGTCGTGCGGTTGCACACCAGATGAGAGGCGAGTGGGATGGCGTCAGCGCGACAGGTCAGTGGCCCGTGCCAGACATGGCCGGAGAACAGCGCGTTCATCCGTGAGGTGCTCGATCGCATCGGCGACAAGTGGACCGTGCTGGTCGTCAGTACCCTGAGCGCCGGCCCGCTGCGCTACTCCGACTTGCAGGCGAGCGTCCCGGGTATCTCCCAGCGGATGCTGACCCAGACCCTCAAGCACCTTGAGCGGGACGGACTGATCACGCGGACCGCGTACGCCGAGGTCCCGCCGCGAGTGGAGTACGAGCTGACGGATCTGGGGTGGTCCCTGCTGGAAGCGGTGACGGCGCTGGCCGGCTGGGCGGCCGCCCACCACAACGAGATCGCCGGCAACCGGGCCGCCAGCGAACTGACCGGAGTCGGCCGAGGCAGGACAGCGGTCAGCGGATCGGCGGGCTGAGCCCTCGGCGGGGCTTCACGTTCTCCTCCGGCTCGTGGGCGGCGCACCCGGGTCCCACTCGAACGACCGTATGACGATCTGCGATCCCCCGGGCCGGGTTGGCTGCTCAACCATTCTGCTCACCTCACCATGAGTGCGTAACACCATCATGGGTGAGTAAGAGAGACCTTACAAAAGGCACGTTGAAGTACGTCAGCATCGCCTGTCCGGCACCTCAGGCCGGGATCAGTTCGGTGCGAACGATGGTCCGCGCACGCTCGTTCAGCGCCTGCGCGTCGCGGTTCCTGAGGTGCGGGGCGATGAGGTTGAACATGTCGGCCATGCGCTTGTCGATGCGACCGGAGTTCACCTGCGGATAATCGTCCAGCGCAAGCTGCCACGAACTGCACGCCGCCTCAAGGTGGCCGATGGCCAGCTGCCGTTCCGCGAGAATCGCACGCTCCTTGACACGGGTCCGGCGATAGACGCCGTACCGCAGCTTGTCCGATTCCTGCATGGCGGCTACCGCTCCAGTCAAATCCCCCATCTCGTAACGGACTTGGCTCGTGTGATAATGGAACGAAGCGGGATCGTACGAGCCGAGCGGCTTACCGCGCGACTCCGCGCGGTCCATGGCCAGTTCGGCCTCGGCCAGGCACTGACGTGCTGAGCGGTGCTCCCCGATCTGTGCGGCAGCATGGGCTTGTTCCGTCATCGCGGCGACCGTGGCCACATCGGACATCCCTATACGAGTCCTGGCTCCCCGCTGAGCGCTTCCCATGCGCCCCACCACGTCGGGCCAGTCCGGCACGGCAAGGGCGAGCGAAAAGAGAGCAGCATTGAGGACAGTCCGGCGGGAAGGGTCCATGTCTGTCCCTCCTAGATCAATAATCGCGCAGCGACTCACTTGCGGGATGCCGTCACGAGCAGTGTCTCGGCGGTGCGCTGCTCAGTGCCGGGTGCGGGCAGCATGTCGACGGTGACATCGGTCAGCCCGGCCGCGACGAGCAGCGTCGTCCACAGGTGTTCCCGGAGTACCCAGCGACGCATCGTGGTCGGGGTTCCGTCCGGTGTCCTCGCCGGAATGTCGGCGTGCACGACAGCTGTCTCAGCGGGTTCGCCGTTCGTGTAGTGGGCAAGAGTCGAGAAGACCAGCCGCCCGCCCGGCCGCAGCGCGGCGCACGCCGCCGGCAACAGATCGCGCGGGTCGGTGAAGTCGACGGCCCCGAAGACGCTGTACAGCACGTCGTAGGAACCGTGCATGGTGCGCAGGTGCTCCACCGCCTCGGCGTGCACCAGGTGCAGACGCGGGGCGAGGCCCGAGTAGAGGCTGGTGGCCATGGCGTGCTGGGCGGCGGAGGCGTCGACCGCGATAACCCGTACGGGCTGGTGACGTGCCACCAGGTACGAGGCTTGTCGGGCGGATCCGGCGCCGAGGTCACCGACGCGCAGGCCGGTCAGGTCACCGAGGACCTCCGCGCCGGGCCCGCCGTCCTGGCTCCAGGCCCAGGAGAAGGTATCGGGGACGGAACGATCGGTGGCGGCACGGTTGCGGCCGTAGTGGTGCCAGAGGTCAGCGGCGGTCGTCGTCACCCGCCTCATCCTGGCCGGTGCACGCCTGGGGCGGGGCGGTTCGGCAGAACCTCACCCCTACAGGGCTCGGGGGGGGGGGGGGGCGGGGTCGGGGACTCCCACCCGCGGTGTTGGGGGGGGGGGTGTTGTGTGGGGAGAGCAGCCAACACCCCCACCCACCGGGCCCGGGGCCAGGAGCGCCGAGGAGACGTGGGGGCGGTGCAGTGTGAGTTGCTGCGGCACACCGAGGACGGGCGGCCCTGCACCCGTATGTCTCAGCCCAGAGTGGTCAGGCGTCGCCGAACTCTCCATCCCTGACGCCTGCCACGAAGGAGGCGAACGCGCTGGCGGGAATGGACAGGACCAGGCCGCCCGGGTTCTTGGAGTCGCGGACGGGGACGATGCCGTGTGGGGCGATGAGGTTGGCGGCCACCTCGATGCACTGACCGCCGTTCTCACTGTACGAGGACTTGAACCAGCGGGGGGTTTCAGTCGTCATGGGCGCCCTTTCGTAACTGGTCGATCATGGCCACGGATGCCGCTTGGGAGGCAGCTTCGGCCTGTATCGGCACCGGGATCAGCGCTGAACTGGTACGCCCCGGACCAGAAGGGTCAGACGCCGAACTCTCCACCCTTGACACCTGCCACGAAGGAGGCGAACGCACGGGCCGGGACGGACAGGACCGGGCCGCCCGGGTTCTTGGAGTCGCGGACGGGGACGACGCCGTGCGAGGCGATGAGGTTGGCGGCGACCTCGACGCAGGCGCCGCCGTTGTTGCTGTACGAGGACTTGAACCAGCGAGGGGATGAGGTCGTCACGGAGTGCCCTTTCGTAACTGGTCGATCATGTCCACGGATGCCGCTTGGGAGGCAGCTTCGGCCTACATCGGCAACCGGGGCCAACCCTGAACCCGTACGCCCCGGAGCCGGACCTGTCAGACGCCGCCGAACTCTCCACCCCTGACGCCCGCCACGAACGAGGCGAACGCGCTGGCGGGAATATCCAGGACCGGGCCGCCCGGGTTCTTGGAGTCGCGGACGGGGACGACGCCGTGCGAGGCGGCGAGGTTGGCGGCGACCTCGACGCAGTTGCCGCCGTTGTTGCTGTACGAGGACTTGAACCAGCGAGGGGATGGGGTCGTCACGGAGTGCCCTTTCGTAGCTGGCTGATCATGGCGACGGTCGCCGCCTGCGACAGCGCTTCGGCCTGCAATTGATGGTAGGCCGTCAGCATGGGCATCACGGAGGTGGCCTCGCGGTCCACGTGCCCCTGCGCTTGAGACTCGGCGTAGCAGAGCACGGACCGATCAGGCAGGGTCAGAAGATTCACGGGCAGGTCGAAGGTACGACGTTCGCCTATCTCGAACGGCGCCAACTGAAGCACTGTGTTGGGTAGCTCGGCGTATTCGACGAGCCGCGCCAACTGAGCATTCATGACGGACGCCCCGCCAACTGGCCGGCGGATGCAGCTTTCATCCATGGTCACGAACACCATGGGCGGGCGGTTCCGTACGAGTGCCGCCTGCCGCTCCGCCAGGAACGACACCCGCTCGGCTGCCTGCTTGGCCGTGATCGCCCCCCGCCGCACCGCGCTGTCAGCCAACACCTGTGCGTATTCCGGCGTTTGCAGCAGACCGGGAATGATGCCGATTTCGTATAGCCGGATCTCGGTCGCCCGGCCCTCATGCCCCACGTACTCCCGGAACCCCTCCAGCAGGGAGCCCCGTCGCATTTCGTGCCACTCGCGCTCGAACGAGTCGGCCGATCCGGTGAGACCGAGCGCAAGGTCGACCTTGCGCGAGAAAGGAAGGGTCGGCGGCTTACGACAAGTTTCCACAGCCGAAACATGCTGGCTCGAACACCCCAGGCTTCTGGCCAGGTCTTCCTGGCTCCAGCCACGCTCCTCCCGCAACCTGCGCATACGGGCACCGTAGGCCGCAGCAGGGCTGCTCTCGGGGTTCAACTCCTTGCGATTGACCATCCGGTCACCCCAACTCATCCTTCGTTACTGATTACTTGAAGGGATCCCGACTCTAGGCCACGCTGAGCCGCCCTGGTAGTGGAATGACTACAGAGAGGAGCGGTGGTGTCCGCACATAACACCCCGAATGAGCAGGAACCTTCGTACGTACCGGATCTCGGCACGCTCATGGTGGACACGGGGCACGGAAATCGGACCGGGGAGTTCCGGGGGCTTGCCGGTCCGTACTGGTCGCTGCGGCCTGTCAGCGGTGGGCCGGAGTGGGAGGCGGCCCCCGAGGACGTACGGCCGCCGACCAGGGCGGAGCTGCTGACCGCCGAGAACGCCCGGATCAACGCCCGCAGCCGCCGCAGGGGGCTCGCATGGTGACCCCGGCAGAGGAAGAACCGTGCCGCACGTGCGAGGAGTTCGACCTCGCCGAAGCGGTCGCCAGGGCCGAGCACGACCCGAGCAGGGAGACCGACTGCCGGGTCCTGCGCAGGCGCCACCAGCAGGCCGACCACGGAGGGCAGGAGCACGGAGGACCGCAGTACGAGGCGCAGGAGTACGGCGGGCGGCAGTCGTGACGTACTCACTGGTCCGGCTGGCTCTCGTCGCGGGGGCGCTCCAGGTCCTCCTGCGACGGCGCCTCCCCCGCATCCTGCTCGTACTCACCCGTCAACGCCCCGAGCGGCCCGCCCTGTTCGCGGAACTTCAGCGCATTGAGACGGACCTCGCGTACCGCGCACGGTTCTTCGCAGGGCTGAACGCAGCACTCGCCGAGCGGAACGCGGAACGCATCGCTGAGCTGGAAGCGCTCCGGACCGCGCTCGATCAGCTCCGTATCCCGGTCTCCCCGACAACGGCGGGCAAGGGGACGTTCGGATGCTTCACCAGCGCTTCGGGTGGTTCACCAGCGCCGTCAGCCCCCTCCTCCCCCAGGCTGGAACGATGGGCTGAACACGCGCACGAAGGGGCCGGCATTCCATGAAGGACACGCCAGAGGGCGGCATCGCGGGCGAGGCGACCTTGCTCGTTCCCGCCACGGATGAGCATCTGTCGCTGCTCGCCCAGTGGTTCGCCGACCCCGAGTTCGTCCGCGACTGGGGCGGGCGGCCTCTCGCCCGCGAGGAAGTGGCCGCCAAGTACACCGGGAGGCGGCATCCCGCAGTGGTCTCGTTGCTGGTCCTCAGGGGCGTCGACGCCGTGGGGTACGCCCAGTACGTCCCCGCCGGCCCTCACGAAGGCGGCATCGACATGGTGCTCGTGCCGCACGCACAGGGCCAGGGTTACGGCCCCGACGCCGCCCGCGCCCTCGTCCGGTACCTCCATACCGTCGTGGGATGGGACCGGGTAACCGTCGATCCCGAAGCCTCCAACCACCGGGCTATCAGGGCATGGAGCAAGGCAGGCTTCCGCCCGGTCGGCCCACGGGGCAGCCAGCTGCTGATGGAGTGCAGGTCCGCACAGAACGGGCCGTCACGACCGGCCCCGGAAGATGCCTCCTGCTGAGGACGGGCCGAGCTCCTTTCCCATTGCCAACTGGATTTACTGGTTGTCCAGTTGGGCTGGTCAGACGCCGCCGCCACGCGGCAGTCCACCGGCTCAAGCGTCTACATCATTGCGTACCGGGGGCCCGGCCGAGGTGGCCGAGGACCTGTTTATGCAAGGACGCGCATAGTCGCACTCACACATGGACGCGCGGGGCCGCCCCCCTCTACTGTCGTTCGGCAGATGACCTGAACGGGTCCGGGGCGAGGGGGTTTGGCATGTCCGAACGTTCGGCACTCACACGGCTCACGGGTAATGGCAACGGCAATGGCAAGGGCGAATGCGGAGAGAAGGACTGTCCGAACGTGTACCGCACGGCGACGGGATCGTTCGTCGTCCAGGGTGACGTGTCCGACGCCTTCGCCCCGCCCACCGGGGAGGGGCTCGTGGAAATCCCGGAGGCGGTTCTCAGGGAGGCAATCCGTGTACTTGGATGGTGACGCGTGGAACGACTGCTTCGATTCCATGGAGCATGAAGCATGGCGGCTGGAGACGCTTTCCGCCTACACCATGCCCCAGGAAGCGGAGAAACTGAAGCGTTTCCTTGCCGGCGAGAAGTCTCCGGACGATTACACGTCCGACTGGATGGACGAAGTCCGACAGTGGACTTCGGAAGGCAAGAGCGTGGGCAGGGTGCACGTCGTCACTCGCCCGCTCTCGGACTACCTTCGGTTCGAGTTCGAGTACTACTACCGACATCACGTGAAGGCGGGCGAGGAAATCCGAATTCTCGACCTCACCGGCCGGGATAACCCAGGGCTGCCGGATCAGGATTTCTGGATGTTCGATCAGTCCAAGGTGGTTCTTATGAACTACCTGCCGGACGGAACCCAGATGAGCCGTGAACTGAACGAGGGTGATCCGGAACCGTATCGGCAGTGGAAAAGAATCGCTGTTGCCGAGTCCGTACCATTCCTGGAGTATGTGAGCGGGTGACGTTCGCCCCCGAGCAGCTGGGGCAGCCGAAGCACGAACTGGCGGCCCTGCTGAAAGAACTGCGCAAGCGAGCCGGTCTCACTGGGGACCGGCTCGCTCGGCGTTGCAACATGTCCCAATCGAAGATCAGTCGAATAGAAAACGGGAAAGCTCAACCGACCCTCCTTGACCTGGAGTGGATTCTCCGGGCCGTGGCGGCCTCTCCCGAGTTGGCCGATGAGGTTTTCTCCCTCGCAAGGCTGGCGAACACAGAGTGGCAAGACCTGCGTTCGCTTCGACGCAGAGGGCTGGAGAGGAAACAGACCGAACTTGCCGCCCTCGAATCAACGTCAACCGAGTTCAGGTACTTCCTTCTTTCGATGATCACAGGACTGCTGTCGACTCCGGAGTACATCCGCGCCAGCCTCGCCCATTCACCCGCCGATACCTCCAGGACAGTCACCCGGAAGCTGGAACGGCAAGAGATTCTGCATGACACGACGAAGCAGTTCACCTTCATTCTCACTGAACAGGCAGTGAGATGGCCTCTGTTACCCCCGACCGCCATGGCCATGCAGATCGACTGGCTGGCCTCCCTCAGCCGGCTCCCACATGTGAAGCTGGGAGTTATCCCGATCTCGGGGCACAAACCCATGGCACCGATGGACACCTTCACCGTCTATGACCATACTCTGGCCACCGTGGAGAACACGACCGGTGTCGTGGTTCTGAGAGATCCGCGGGATATCGCGATGCACTTGGACTTGTTCTCCACTCTGGAAGGGTATGCACTGTTCGATGACAAGGCGCGGGAATTATTGGCGAAGTGGTCCGACATCTGCCGCTCATGATCTTTAGTCCATAACAGGAAAGAATCACACAGGCACCCTCTTCCGGGTCAATGATTACCTTCCCGTTCGATCCCGGACTGGAGTTCCCGGAAGAGAGGTAGGTCTGATGATGGAGCACGAGACCACGGCGGCGGCCCCCGAAGGGGGTGGCCTGATCATCGCGAAGCGGAGAATCGCAGCCGCGCGCACGCGCGCCGAGCAGGAGTCGGACAACTCCAGCGGCCGTTCCGACGGCAACGACTGATGGGCGCGCCCACGTTGCTCGACTCAGCCTCGTGGGCGGAGCGTCTGGGCGGGGACACCTTCCTCGCCCAGACGTACCACCGCTCTTACGCACACATTCCCGGCGCCGCCGACGCAGCGGGGCTCCTCGCTTGGGACGACCTGAACCGGATCGTCGCCGCACACCGGCTGGAGCCACCCCGGCTCCGCCTGTCGGTTGACGGCGAAATGGTTCCGCTGCACCGCTACGCAACCCTGACGACGAACCGCCGTGGGGTCACCTGGTCTCGCATCCAGCCGTCCGAGTTCCATGCGCAGCTCAGAGAGGGGGCCTCCCTGGTGCTCGATGCTGTCGAGAAGATCCACCCTGCCGTGCGGGCGGCTGCCGAGGGGCTGGAGCGGTTTCTCGGGACCTCGGTGCAGGTCAACGCCTACGCTTCGTGGACCGAGCGGGAGGGCTTCGGCCGGCACTGGGACGATCATGATGTCGTTGTCGTGCAACTGCACGGCTCGAAGCGATGGCGCCTGTGGGGTACGACCCGTGAGGCGCCCGCCTTCCGGGACGTGGAATCGCCGGACGAACCGGAAGGCGGCCCGCTGGCAGACCTTGTCCTGTCGGCGGGGGACATGCTCTACCTGCCACGGGGCTGGTGGCACTCGGTCGCTGCCGACCAGGGGACGGAATCACTGCATCTGACCTTCGGTCTGGTACCGCACACAGGTGCGGATCTGATGCTCTGGATCGTCGACCAGCTCCGGGCATCCCTCGCACTGCGCCGAGACGTTCCCCGCTTCGGGGCCCCGGCGGAACAGTCGGACTTCATGGACGCCCTGCGTCGTGCGGTGACCGACACGATGGCGGACCCCCGACTTGTGGAGCGGTGGGCCGAGTCGATCGACACGACCGACCTGGGCCACGCCGTTCCCTCGCTGCCCTACATCGAAGGGCTCCCCGCGCGACGGGAGATCGCGGTCAGGCTCACCGCTCCGAGGGCACGCCTGACGCAGAACCTGGAACAGGGCACGGTTACCTTCGCGGCAGCCGGTACGGCATGGGACTTCGCGGAGGCCGTCGCTCCCGCGCTGGGCACGTTGCTGACCAACCAGCCGACCACACTGGGCGAGATGGCTGACTCCGCCGGGCTGAGAGTCAAGGACGTGGCCGAGATGGTCTCCGCCCTCATCGACGGCCACGCCGTCGCGGTCGTAGCGACAGCGCTGTGACCGCCGCACTCTCCCTGGGGACATACCGTGTGCGTGCCGTCGGCCAGGCGGCACGGATCGCCCTGGCTGCCGGTAGTCCGTGGCTGGATACGGCGCCCAACTACGGCAGGGGGACGGCACATGAGGAACTGCGCCCGGTTCTCGGGGAGTACCCGACCGTGCGGGTCGCCACGAAGACAGGTTTTCTTACGGCGGCACAGGCGCGCCGTGCTCTGGCCGCTGAGGTGTTCACTCGGGAGGAAGCGGACAGTGAGCACAGCCTTGAGCGGGGCTTTGTCCGTTGGCAGACGGAGCGTTCACTGGCCGCGCTCGGCCGCGTGGACCTGGTGTTCGTGCACAACCCGGAGCATCACGGACACGACCTTGACCGTGCCGCTCTGCACAGGCGCGTGCGGGAAGCCTTCACAGCGTTGGAGGAGTTCACCCAGGCGGGCAGGATCGGCGGGTACGGCGTCGCCACGTGGTCGGGCCTGACCTCGGGAGCGTTCAGCGTTCCCGAGTTGCTCGGGCTCGCCCGGCAGGCGGCTGGTTCCCCTGTGCATCACTTCGCGGGTTTGCAGTTGCCCGTCAGCCTGGTCATGGATGATCCGATCAAGCAGGCACTGAACGGTGGCGGACCGCTCACGCAGGCGAAGGACGCGGGGCTGATCACGTTCGGCTCCGCTCCCCTGCATGGCGGTGAACTCCTCGATGCCATGGCCCCCGAGCTGGTGAGTCTCATCCGTCCCGGCCTGTCGGCCGCAGCCGCAGCCCTGCTTGCCGCCGGCTCGTGCCCCGGCCTCGATATCGTCCTCACCTCCGCGAGCACGCGCGAGCACTGGGACGACGTGGCCAAGGCCCTGGCTGCTCCGCTGACGTCTCACGAACTCAGGAAGGTGATGGATGAACTCGCCTCTGCATGAAGAGGTGAGGGCTCTGATGGAGGCCGCTCACCACAGGGCGGCCGAGGCTCTGGGGCTCATCTGCACGGATCCGTCGGCGTGGGGGTTCCTCGGAGTCACCCTCGGGAGACGGGCGGGAGACAGGTGGCTGCGAGTCGGCCGGACGGCGCGGAGGAATGCGGGCAGAAAGGAGGGGGAGGGCATCACCGGGGCTGCGCTGCTCGTCCCAGGGGGCGTTCCGCGTCCTCGGCTGCACGGAGTGCACGACTGGGTCGACGGGGACTGGGCCTTCGAGGCCGAAGTCCTGGATTACATCGCGCAGCCCGTGGTGTCCGCGGACCGGGCCGACATCGATCACGCCCCGGGGCTGAGTGACGCGTGGTGGGAAGAGCTTGGCCAGGCGCTCCGCCTGCTCGCCAAAGCGGAGGGGGTGAGGACGACCGTGCGGGACGAGTGGATGGAACGGGCCTTCCCACAGTTCCTCGGCGTTCCCCCTCCCGCCAGGGTGCAGCGGGTGACCGGCCACGGTGACCTGCACTGGGGCAACCTCACCACCGCACCCCTCTGCCTGCTGGACTGGGAGAGGTGGGGATCGGTGCCGTACGGGTACGACGTGGGGCTCCTGCACGCCAACAGCCTGCTCGTGCCGGAGGCTGCCGCCCGTATCCGTGGGGAGTTCGCCCACATCCTGGATTCTCCGGGCGGCCGGATCGGGGAGCTCGCCGCCTTGGCGGAGATGCTGCAAGCGGTCGCTCGTGGCTGGTATCCCGAACTCGCGCCCCGTCTCATGGCCCGCGCGCATGCCATCACCGGAGTGCGCCCGCCCGCCCCGGCACACGCCGAAGTGCCCGAAGCGAAGTGAAAGCGTGATCGGACCGCCGCTGTGGCCCCGTCAGCTCCGGGAGGGAGCGGCAGGGCCGGAGAGGCGTTGAGGGGGAAACCCCGCTGCCCACCCCACCCCTCAGGAATGCCCCAGATCGTCCGCGCCCGCCTCCGCCGAGGCCGAGACCGAGCCGCCCTCCGGGTCCGGGCGCAGGGCGAACGCGTCCGCCGCCGTCGAGTCGAGTACCAGTGGCGCAGGCCGCAGTGGCTTCGGCATGACCGCTGCCTCCGAGTGGCCGCCGCAGCCGTACGACAGGGAGACCACATGCCCGTCCGCGGGGCCGAATTCGTTTCCGCAGACCCCGAAGGCCTGGCGCAGTGAGCCGGCGAGCGGGATCAGGAAGGCACAGGTCACACAGGAAGCGGGAGCCGCTTGGGCCATCGGGGTCTTCGGGCCGTACTCCTCGTCCCAGCGGTCCGCCGCCTGGTGCAGGCCGTACCGGGAGAGCACCCGCGCCCGCCGCATCCCCAGCTCGTCCGCGACCGCCGCGACCGTGCCGCGGGCCGGGGCCGCCGTGCGGTCGATGACCTCGGCGTCCTCCGCTTCGACCCGCTCGGCCAGCTCCTCCGAGAGGACGGAGTTGGGCGGCGGCGCGTCCTCGCCCGAGAAGCCGGGCTCCAGGCGAAGATCCTCCGCCTCGGTGGGCAGCAGGTCGCCGGGGCCCATGTCGCCGGGGCGCAGCCGCTCGCTCCACGGCACCCACTCCGGGGCGAGGAGCGAGTCGGAGCCGGGCAGCAGAACCGTCTCGTCAAGCGTGACGACCTTCGCCCGGGAGGCTCGGGCGACCGTCACCGCCCAGCGCCAGCCCCGGTACCCCGGCTCCTTGCACTCGAAGTAATGGGTGACCACCCGGTCGCCCTCGGCCACCGCAGAGACATGCTCGCCCACCACCCCGGGGAAGGCGGCTTCCTCCGCCGCCTCGCGGGCGAGGCCGACCGCCTCGGCGCACAGGCGGTCGGGGGTACGGCTTCTCGTCGTCGCAGCACTCACAGGTCTCGCTTCTCTCCTACGCCGTCTCACGGGTGCGCCGGACGAACTTCGCGTACGAGCGACGGGCGGAGCGGACCGGAGGACCGCGTCGACGTCCGCGCCCGACATGCCCGGGGGCGCACCTTCTCCCACCCATTCTGCGGGATAACGGAGAGGCGCACAGCCGAGGGCGACCGCCGGTGGCGCGCTGGAGGCTGCAGACCGCACCCGGGCGGATGAGCCCGCGGCGTCTGGCGCCGTACGTCGCAAGGCGGACATCGCCCCGGTGACCGAGGTCACTGGGCGGTTCCGACAACGCAGCGAGGTGCGGTGACAGGCGTCGCGGGCCCGCCCGGGAGTGGTCGGCAGCCTCCGTGCACGCTACCTCTTCTCCGGCTCTCGTCCCACCTGCGCGTCCGAATCCCGGTTCGGGTCGTACGGGGTTGGGGCACTATGACGGGGTGACCACCGCAAGGTCGTCCGACGGATACAGCCCGGCACGCAGGGTGGGGCGGGCCGTCGGTCATGCCCTCCATCGGCCGTTCACTGGTACCGCGAAAGGGATCAGACGGGCGACGAACGCCCATGGGGCGGGCGAGTCGGGCCTGGGCAAACTGATCGAGCTGCACGCCGTGAACAGCGCGGGCGACGTGATGATCACGGTCGCGCTGGCCTCGACCGTCTTCTTCTCCGTACCGACCGACCAGGCCCGCGGCCGGGTCGCGCTCTACCTCCTGGTCACCATGGCGCCGTTCGCGCTGCTCGCCCCGGTGATCGGCCCGCTGCTCGACCGGCTGCCGCACGGCCGCCGGGCCGCGATGGCCGCCGCGATGCTGGCCAGGGCGGTGCTGGCGCTCGTCATGTCGGGGGCGGTGGCCACCGGCGGGCTTGAGCTCTACCCGGCCGCGCTGGGCGTGCTGGTGGCGTCGAAGGCGTACGGCGTGGTGCGCAGCGCGGTCGTCCCGCGGCTGCTGCCGCCGCGGTTCTCGCTGGTCAAGGCCAATTCCCGGGTCACGCTCGGGGGGCTGCTCGCGACCGGTGTGGGGGCGATGATCGGGGCAGGGCTGCACCGGATCGGCTCCGCCTGGCCGCTCTACGGGGCGTCCGCTGTCTTCCTGTTCGGGGCGTTCCTGGCGTTCACGCTGCCCCGCAAGGTGGACTCCGCCAAGGGTGAGGGAAAGGCCCGGCTGGTGGAGCAGGCCGACGGGCGCAAGCCGTCGCTGCGCACGGTCGGCCCCTCCGTGCTGAACGGGCTGGTGGCCAACTCGGCGCTGCGCTCGCTCTCCGGCTTCCTGATCTTCTTCCTGGCCTTCCTGCTGCGCGAGCATCCGATGGCCGGGCAGAACGCCGCGGTCTCGCTGGCCATCGTCGGGGTGGCGGCCGGCGGGGGCAACGCGCTCGGTACGGCCGTCGGCGCGCTGCTGCGCTCACGCGGGCCCGAGGTCATGATCGCCACGCTGCTCGGGGTGGCGCTCGGCACCGCGGTCCTCACGGCCGTCTTCTTCGTCTCGGTCATGGTGACGGTGCTGGCGGCGATCGCCGGGTTCGCGCAGGCGCTGGCGAAGCTGTCGCTGGACGCGATGATCCAGCGCGATGTCCCCGAGACCGTACGGACGTCGGCGTTCGCCCGGTCCGAGACCGTGCTCCAGCTGGCGTGGGTGGTGGGCGGCGCCATCGCGATGGTCCTGCCGCTCAACGGCATCCTGGGCGCTTCGGTGGGAGCCGCGCTGGTCGCGGTGGGTGCGGTCACGACCGTACGGGGGCTCCTCACGGCCGCCCGACGCGGCTCGCCGCACCCCCGCGTGGCGTGACCTGCGCCGGGCGATAGCCTTCGCCCCATGACCGTTGCGCTTCTTACTGGTAAGGGCCGCCGCACCGCCGCCGCTCTCGGTGCCGTGTCCGCCGGACTCCTCGTCCTGTCCGCCTGCGACAAGCCGACGCCGCTGGCGACCGTGACGGTCGGCACGAACTCGGTGCACTCCGAGGCCGCCTGCTACAACGACGGCAAGAGCCTGGACATGGCCGCGTCCAAGGCGTGTGCCGCGAAGAAGAAGGGCACCAAGTCCGTCAAGGTGGACCCGGACAAGACCGTGCGGATCGGGGTGGACCCGAAGATCGCCGACAAGGGCTGGGTGCTGCTGCTCAACGGCCAGCAGCTGACCGGCGTCAGCAAGAAGACCTACACGACGGTCCCGGGCAACGTCTTCTTCAACTCGCAGTACGGCGCCAAGGGCAACTCGTCGACGATCGCCATCGCCGAGGGCGACGGCACCACCAAGGTCTTCGGGCTCTGGTCGTTCGTCTTCAAGAAGGACGCCTGACGCCTTGCGTGTACTCATCGTGACCGCGGTCCCCGCTGAGCGGGACGCGGTCACGCGCGCGTTCGGGACCGGCACCACGGACCCCGGCGCGCGGCCGGGCGCGGGCGACGGCACGGACCCGGGCACGGGCACGGACCGGCTCGCGCGCGCCGGGAGTTACGACGTGATCGCGGCCGGGGTCGGCCCGCCCGCCGCCGCTGCCGGGACGGCGACCGCGCTCGCGCTCGGCTCGTACGGTCTGGTGGTCTCGGCGGGCATCGGCGGCGGCTTCCACGCTGCGCCGGGCTCGCTGCTCGTGGCCGACGCGATCGTCGCCGCTGACCTGGGCGCCGAGACGCCCGAGGGCTTCGTACCGGTCACGGGGCTCGGCTTCGGCACGGTCGAGCACCGGCCGCCCGCCGACCTGGTACGGGCCGTGGCCGAGGCCACCGGGGCGACGCCCGGCACCGTACTCACCGCTTCCACCGTCACCGGCACCGCGGAGCGGGCCGCCGGGCTGCTGGCCGCCCACCCCGGGGCCGTGGCCGAGGCGATGGAGGGATTCGGGGTGGCCGAGGCCGCGGCGCAGGCGGGGGTGCCGGTGCTGGAGATCCGGGCGGTCTCCAACGCCGTCGGCCCGCGCGACCGCGACGCCTGGCGCATCGGCGACGCGCTGGCCGCGCTCACCACGGCCTTCGGGAAGCTCGCGCCCGTACTGGAAGGTTGGACCCGCACATGACCGAAGCAACCGAAGCGCCGCTCCTCACCGATGCGCTGAAGATCGCCTTCTCGCCCTGCCCCAACGACACGTTCGTCTTCGACGCCTGGGCGCACGGCCGGGTGCCGGGGGCGCCCCGGATCGATGTGACCTTCGCGGACATCGACATCACCAACGGGATGGCCGAGCGAGGCGAGTTCGACATCCTGAAGGTGTCGTACGCGGTGCTGCCGTGGGTGCTCGGCGAGTACGCGCTGCTGCCGTGCGGCGGGGCGCTCGGGCGCGGCTGCGGGCCGCTGGTGCTGACCCGGGGCCCCGGTGTGGACCTCACGGGGAAGACGGTCGCCGTGCCGAGCGAGCGCTCGACGGCGTATCTGCTGTTCCGGCTGTGGGCGGCCGAGGTGGTGCCCGGCGGCGTCGGCGAGATCGTCGTGATGCCGTTCAACGAGATCATGCCCGCCGTGCGCGACGGCAAGGTGGACGCGGGTCTGGTCATCCACGAGGCGCGGTTCACGTACCAGGAGTACGGGCTGCACTCGCTGGCCGACATGGGGCAGCACTGGGAGTCCACGACGGGTCTGCCGATCCCGCTGGGCGCGATCATCGCCAAGCGGTCGCTGGGCGAGGAGCGGCTGCGGGAGCTGGCCCGCACGGTGCGCGCCTCGGTACGCCAGGCCTGGGACGACCCCGAGGTGTCCCGGCCCTATGTGCTGGGCCACGCGCAGGAGATGGACCCGGCGGTCGCGGACCAGCACATCGGGCTCTACGTGAACGAGTTCACCGCCGACCTCGGCGAGGACGGCTACGCGGCGGTCCGCGGGCTGCTCACCCGGGCGGCGGCGGAAGGACTCGTACCGGCGCTGGCGCCCGATGCGCTGAACTTCGCCTGACCCGGCAGGTGGGCCGGGGCGGTAACTCCCCGCCCCGGCCCACCGGGTGACCGCGTCCGTACGGTCAGGTTCGTACGGCCGGATCCGCACAGTCAGGCCCGCACAGTCAGGTCCGTACGGCCACATCCGTACGGTCAGGTCAGTCAGACGTCCAGCTGGTCGGCGACCGCGCGCAGCAGGCCGGCGATCTTCGCCCCGGCCGCCTTGTCGGGGTAGCGCCCGCGCTCCAGGCTCGGTGTGATGTTCTCCAGGAGCGTCGTCAGGTCCTGCACGATGGAGGCCAGTTCGTCGGGTTTGCGGCGCTGGGCCGCGGCGACCGACGGGGTGGGATCGATAATGGTCACGGTCAGCGCCTGGTCGCCGCGCTGGCCCGCGACGACACCGAACTCCACGCGCTGCCCCGGCTTCAGGGCTTCGACTCCGGACGGGAGAACCGACGAGTGGACGAAGACATCGCCCCCGTCGTCGCGGGAAAGAAAGCCGAAGCCTTTTTCCGAATTGAACCATTTCACCTTGCCGGTGGGCACCGTCTGTCCTCGTCCTCGTAGTCGTAGAAAACGGCTCTGGATAGCACTGCAGCGGGTCGCTCGACCCGCCGGGAGTCAGGCTAGTACCTCAGCGGGCGGTGTTTGCCGGGCAAACGGTGCCTGCCGACGCGCTCATGGTTCGGGGACCAGTAACGGGACGTCACTGCTCGGTTGCTTCGCGGCTCACTTCCTCCGCGGCTCGGTCCGCCCGCGGCCCAGTCCGTCCCCGGCCCGGTCGGCCGCGGTCCAGTTCCTCCGCGCAGGAACTACCCTGGCCGGGTGAGCAACGAAACCCAATCGGCCGATGCCCCTGACGAGACCCGAGCCGGTGACCGGCTAGTGCAGGCCGGCGCGATCATCTTCTTCGTGGGAGCTGTGGCGACCCTGGTCACGGTGGCCCCGCTCTTTCTCGGGACGCACCCGTTCCCGTCCGTCGCGTACGCCGTGTGCATGCTGATGGGCGTCGGCTTCATCGTCGCCGCCGCCGGTCTGCTGCGCTCCATCGGGGGCCAGCGCCGCCGGGCGCGCGCGGCGATGGCCGCTCAGGCGACGGCCACTCAGGCGCCCGCCGCGACCCCGGCCGCGTAGCCCTCCAGCCACGCGGGGAACTCGGTGAGGTCCGTCAGGACCACATCGGCTCCGGCCGCGCGCAGGTCGTCCGCGGCGATCGGGCCGGTCGGTACGGCGACGGAGAGCGCGCCCGCCGTGCGCGCCCCGCGTACGTCGCCGATGTGGTCGCCGACGTACACCGAAGCGCCGTGCTCGCGCAGCGCCTCCGCCTTGGCCTCCGCCCAGAGCCAGCCGACGACGGCGTCCGGCTCGATGCCGAGGTGGACCAGGTGGCGCACCGCGTCGGGCTGGTTCTTGGCGGTGACGACGACCGCCCGGCCGCCGAGCCGCCGTACCGCGGCCACCGCTTCGGCGGCGCCCGCCATCGCCGTGGTCGGCTCGATCGCGTATGTGGGGTAGATCTCACGGTAGCGGTCGCGCATCGCCGGAATCTCCGCTTCCGTAAACCACTCGGCCAGCTCCGTCTCCAGCGGCGGGCCGAGCCGGGTGACCACGAGGTCGGCGTCGATATACCTTCCGGTCTCCGCGGAAAGTGCCTGGTAGGCGGCGTGGATCCCGCGCCGGGAGTCGATCAGGGTCATATCCAGGTCGAAGCCGACCGTCAGAGGGTGTGCAGACATGCCCTCCATCCTCTCTCCGCTCCCGACCTGACCGGCCCGCCCGAAGGCGCTGAGCTTAGACTTAGCCAAGCCTTACCAACCTTCGGAATGGGTCAGATGTCAACTCCCGTGGCCCGCCGCCGCATCGCCTGGACGGCCGCCGCCGTCGTGGCCCTGCTGCTGGCGGTCCTGCTCAGCCTCGCGGTCGGGGCACGGGCCATCGCGCCGTCGGCGGTGATCGACGCGCTGCTGCACGGCGGGCACAGCAACACCGCCGAAGTCGTACGCCAACTGCGGGTGCCGCGCACCCTCATCGGCCTCATGGTGGGCGCCGCGCTCGCCCTGGCCGGGACCGTGCTCCAGGGCATCACCCGTAACCCCATCGCCGACCCCGGCATCCTCGGCATCAGCCAGGGCGCGTCCGTCGGGGTGGTGCTGGCCATCGCCTTCGCCGGGATCCACACCCTCACCGGATACGTCTGGTTCGCCTTCGCCGGGGCCGCTGCCGCGTCCGTCGCCGTGTACGCCATCGCCTCCCGGGGCCGCGGCGGCGCCACCCCGGTGAAACTCGCGCTGGGCGGCGCCGCGATCAACGCGCTGCTCGTCTCCGTGGTGCAGGCGGTCCTGACCACCAAGGCGTCGGCGCTGGACGAGTTCCGCTTCTGGCAGGTCGGCTCGATCGGCGGCCGGGACACCGATGTGGTGGGCCAGATCTGGCCGTTCCTGCTGGTGGGCGTGGTGCTGGTGGCCTCGGTCGCACGGGGGCTCGACGCGCTGGCGCTGGGCGACGACATGGCGCGGGGGCTCGGCCAGAAGGTCGCGACCGTACGCGTCGTCGGCGGGATCGGCGCCACCGTACTGACCGGCGTGGGCGTCGCCGCCGCCGGACCCATCGCCTTCATCGGCCTCGCGGTGCCGCACATCGCCCGTGCGATCGTCGGCAGCGACCACCGCTGGGTGCTGCCGATGGCGGCCCTCGTCGGCCCGGTGATGCTGCTGGTCTCCGACACCGTCGGCCGGGTCGTCTTCCCGCCGAGCGAGGTGCCTGCCGGGGTGATGACGGCCCTGATCGGGGTGCCCTTCCTGGTCACCCTCGTACGCCGGAAGGCGGTCCCGGCGTGACGTCCGCTGCGACGACGACCACCACCGCGCCCTCCACGGCCGCCGTGCGCCCTGCGGGGTACGCGCGGGTGCGGGCCGGGGGCGGCACCTTCCTGCTGCACCGGCGGGCGGCGGCCGTCGCCCTGGTGCTCGCCGTGCTGCTGGCCGCCACCTGTGTCGCGTACCTCTGCGTCGGCGAGGAGTTCATCGCACCCGGCGAGGTCGTCAGGGTCGTACTCGGCCGGCCCTCGCCCGACGAACTCGTCGTCGGGACCCTGCGGCTGCCCCGCATGGTCGTGGGGCTGCTGGTCGGCGCCGCGTTCGGGGTGGCCGGCGCCCTCATCCAGACCGTCGCCCGCAATCCGCTGGCCAGCCCCGACATCATCGGCATCAGCAAGGGCGCGGGCGCGCTCACCGTCGCCGCGATGTCCCTCGGGGTGACCTCGACCGCCGTCCTGCCGTACCTCTCGGTCATCGGCGGGATCACCGCCGCGGCCCTGGTGTACGTCTTCGCCTGGCGCGGCGGGCTGCACGCCACCCGGTTCGTGCTGATCGGCATCGGCTTCGCCATCGCGCTGGGCTCGGTCACCCAGCTCTTCCTGACCAAGGGCGACTACCTGGTCGCCCAGCAGGCCCAGATCTGGCTCACCGGCTCGCTGAACGGCCGCGGCTGGAGCCAGGCCGGGCTGCTCGGCTGGGTGCTGCTCGCGCTCGTACCCGCGGTGCTGTGGGCCGCGTACGCCCAGCGCACCGTCTCCATGGACGACGACACCGCGACCGCCCTCGGCGTACGGCTCGGGCGGGTACGGCTCGGACTCGTCCTGCTCGGCGTGGTGCTGGCATCGGTGGCCACCGGCGCCGCGGGGCCGGTGGACTTCGTGGCGCTGCTCGCGCCGCAGATCGCCCGCCGGATGACCAGGACCGCGCAGATCCCGCTGCTCTGCTCGGCGCTGACGGGCGCGTTCATCGTGGTCCTCGCCGATCTGCTGGGCCGCAAGCTCCTCGCGCCCACCGAACTGCCGGTGGGCGTCCTCACGGCGGCGGTCGGCGCCCCGTATCTGATCTGGCTGATCGCGAAGGCGCACGGTGCCCGCGGCCGCAGTGGAGGCAACGCATGACCGGGACGGCGACGAGCACGACCACGGGTACGACGACGGGCGGGGCGGCGGCCGGCACGGCGGCGAGCAGCAGGCTGACGGCGCGTGAGCTGACCCTCGCGTACGACGACCGCACCGTGGTCGACGGGCTCGACCTGGCGGTGCCGGACGGGCGGGTCACCGTGATCGTCGGGCCCAACGCCTGCGGGAAGTCCACCACCCTGCGGGCCCTGGGGCGGCTGCTCAAGCCGCGCAGCGGGGCGGTGCTCCTGGACGGCGCCGAGCTGGCCCGTACCCCCACCCGAAAGATCGCCCAGTCGATCGGGCTGCTGCCGCAGTCCCCCTCGGCGCCCGAGGCGATCACCGTCGCCGACCTGGTGGCGCGCGGCCGCCAGCCGCACCAGCACTGGTGGCAGCAGTGGTCGGACGAGGACGAACGGGCCGTCACGGGTGCCATGGAGCGCACCGACATCACCTCACTCGCCGAGCGCGCCGTGGACGAGCTCTCGGGCGGGCAGCGCCAGCGCGTCTGGATCGCGATGGCGCTCGCCCAGGAGACCGATCTGCTGCTCCTGGACGAGCCGACCACCTATCTCGACATCGCCCACCAGGTGGAGGTGCTGGACCTGGTGCGGCGGCTGAACAAGGAACGCGGCAGGACCGTCGTCGCGGTGCTGCACGACCTCAACCAGGCGGCCAGGTACGCCGATCACCTGGTCGCCATGAAGGACGGCCGGATCGTCGCCGAGGGGCCCCCGGGGGAGGTCGTCACCGCCCAGCTCGTACGGGAGGTGTTCGGCCTGGAGTCGGTCGTGGTCCCGGACCCGGTGACGGGGTCGCCACTGGTGGTGCCGGGGGCGCCTTGGGGCGGGGACGCGGGCGGGGGCCCGGTTTCCGGCTCGGGTGCCGGGGGCGGTGCCGGTGCAGGTGGGGCCGACGCGGGCGGTCGGGGCAAGCAGACGTGAGCCGCCGTAGGCAGACGTAAGCAGACGTGAGCAAAGGCCGTCCAACGGAACGAACGCCGTCGAAACGAACGCCGTCGAAAGGGCTCCTCATGAAGCACTTACTCCACCGTCGCCGTACCGTCGCATGCGCTCTCGTCCTCACCGGCGCGCTGGCTCTCACCGCCTGCGGCTCCGGTTCCGGCTCCGGCTCCGGCTCCGGCTCCACCAGCGGCAAGCCGTCCGGCGGGGCAGCCGCCACCCACACCATGAAGACCGCCATGGGCGAGGTGCGGGTCCCCGACCACCCCAAGCGGGTCGTCGTCCTGGACACCGCCGAGCTGGACTCCGCCATCACGCTCGGCGTGAAGCCGGTCGGCTCCACGCACGCCGATGTGAAGTCCGGCTTCCTGGACTATCTGCCCAGGGCGGATGTCGCGGGGATCAAGGACGTCGGCGAGATGCTCCAGCCCAACATGGAGGCCATCGCCGCGCTCAAGCCCGATCTGATCCTCACCAGCAAGGTCCGGCACGGCGACAAGTACGACCAGCTCAGCGCGATCGCGCCGACCGTCATGACGGAGAGCACCGGCTACCCCTGGAAGGCCAACTTCCGGATGCACGCCGAGGCGCTCGGCAGGCAGGCCGAGGCCGGAAAGGCCGTCGCCGCGTACAAGGCGCACGTCCGGCGCGTCGTGGCCGCGCTCGGCGGGCCGGCGAAGACGGCCGCCACGAAGGTCGGTGTGGTGCGGTTCGTGGAGGGCGCCGACATTCGGATCTACGGGAAGAAGAACTACATCGGCACGATCCTCGCGGACCTCGGCGTCGGCCGCCCGGCCATCACGGACAAGGCCAAGGACGGTTTCACGTACGACGTGAGCCCCGAGCGGATCGACCTGGCCAACGCGGATGTGCTCTTCCACTCCACGTACGGCGACCCGGCGAAGGCCAAGGAGACCCAGACCACCCGGAGCGGCCTGTGGAAGAACCTGACCGCGGTCAGGAACGGGAAGTCGTTCGGCGTCGACGACCAGCTGTGGATCCAGGGCATCGGCTACACGGCGGCGGACAAGGTCCTCGACCAGCTGCAGACGGACCTCACCGGCCGGTGAGCCCTGCCGGTACCGGCCGGTGATCCGTGCCGGTACCGGCCGGCCGGAGGCTGTACCGGCAGGCCCGGACTGCGCGGGCCCGCTCAGCACGGTGCCGCCGCTCCCGTCGAGGGGAACGGCGGCACAGGGGCACGGTGAAGTGCCGTGGCTACGCGGTCGGCTCAGGCACCGGCCTGCAGGGCGCCGATCTGCGTACCGGCGTCCACCGAGAGCTTGCCGTCGGCGAAGGACTCGCCCGGGATCGTGCCGCCGCCGGGGGTCCGGAGCGTGAACGCGACCTCGTCGGCCGACGCGCCCTTGGTGCTGCTGGGCACCTGGATGTCGAAGTGGACCGGGTGGCCGGGGCTGAGGGTCACCGCGTGGCTCTGCGTGCCGTACGCCTTCGCGGAAACCCCCTTCAGGGAACCGTGGTTGTAGAAGTGCACACCGCTGGGCGATCCGGCCAGCTTGCAGGACTCCGTACCGGGTGCCGCGGTCAGCGTGACGCGGTAGTGGCGGTGCCCGGCGCTGGAGGCATCCGGAGTGATCTTCGCGGTGTGGTTCGCGGGGCGGCAGGAAGAGACCTTGACGCCGGTCGCGGCAGACGCGTGCGAGGTGGTGGACGCCTGGGCGACTCCCACACCCGCGGCTCCTGCCAGGGCGGTGGCGGCGACCGTCACGACGAACTTGCGAGTCATACCCATGGCCAGCTCTCCTTCTCTCAGCTCCCGGTCCGGCCGGTCGGCCGGCCGAACCCCTGTCTGAGAACAGCTTGCCCGCCGCACCGGCCAAGATCGTCACGAGAGAGCAACACGCCTGCTACAGACGTAAACGGGGACACAGGGGACGCGGCGGGGCAGCGGCGGACGTGACGGGCAGCGGCTGGAGCGACGGGCAGCGGCTGGAGCGACGGCGGGCCGGTGAGGGCGCGGGCCAGTGAGGGGGCGTTGGGGGCGACGGCGGGCCGGTGAGGGGGCAGGCCGGCGTGACAGCGGGCCGGTGAGGGGGCGGGCCGGTGAGGGGGCGTTGGGGGCGACGGCGGGCCGGTGAGGGGCAGGCCGGCCAGGGGGCGGCGGGGCGACGGCGGGCGCCGCCCTACGGCAGCCGTCTCCGCGCCCGCCACACCAGATACAGCGCAGACGCACCGGCGGCCACCCGCAGGACCACAGGCCACACCCCGGAGACCGCGTCGCCCATCCCGTGCGAGGGGATCGGCGTACCCCACCGTCCGCTCGACCGCCCCCACAGCCAGACGATCCCGCCCGTCAGAGCCAGCCCCGGCAGCCCGAACACCGCCCATTTCGCCTCGGCCCTGCTGAGCCTGCGCGAGACGTACGCGAGGAGCCAGCCCGCACCGAGCGCGATCAGCGAGCCCAGTACGGCGCCGACCACCAGCAGGACCGCCGCGAGCAGCAGGAACGGCGAGGAGAACCCCCCGGCGACGGCCCGCACGGCGCCGCCGCCCCCGGCGGCCCGGACTCCACCCCCTACGCCCCCGGACGGCCTGCGGCCGAGCAGGGCCCGGCCACGACGGGGTTCCGCCTCGACGGCCGCTCCCCCGGCGCCGCCCCCGTCGGTCTTCCCGGGAGCGGCATCCGTACCGTCCGCCCCGTCAGCGCCCTCGTCGGACTCGCCGGAATCATCGGACTCTTCGGACTCCGCGCCGGGCGGCGGTTTGAGTATCTCGGGGATCTCGACACCCCCGGTGAAGCCCGGCACCGCGTCACCGCCGCCGAAGGACCCCGGCTGGATGCGCCACCAGTCCGGATCGCCGCCGGACGGGCCCAGTTCGTCCTCGCCCGCGAGGTGCGGCGGTGCGGCGGCCGTCGAGCGCGGGGGCGGCGGCGCGGGCTTCTCTCCCCGGCCGAGCCCCCATCTGCCGCCCCCGGCACCGGTCTTGCCCAGACCGACCCGGCCGAGACCGGCCCGCGCCTGCCCGGCCGCCCCGTCCTGCCCGGCGCCCGCCGGATCGTTCCGCCGCGGGCGGGGCATCCGCCGCGCCCGGTCCCGTACCGGCTCGGGGTCCGGCTCCGCCACGCCCGCCGGCGGGCCCGCGCCCGTCGCCGCCGCCACCTGCTCGGCCGGTGTGCCGAGCCGGCCGAGGATCCGGCGCACCCCGGCCTCGCCGCCCGCGTCCGCCCCGGCGCGCTGCCGGTCGATCTCGCTGCGCAGCGAGGCGACGAGCCGCATCCGGTCGGCCGCGGTCAGTTGCCGCTGGGCCAGGTCGCCCACCCGGCTCAGATAGTCGTAGACGAGCTGATCGCTCTCGATCCCCACGGACTCGCACCCCTTCACGCCGCTCTGCACCGACCGTAGCTCCCCCACCGCACACCGTCCGTACTCCCGGCTCCCTCACGCGCTCTTTTCCCGCTGTCCTCCGCCGTCCTGCCCGCATCCCCGTGGACGAAGTCATCGGGTCCAACGTGGGGCGATGCGCCATCTCCCGGTAAATCTCAGTAACGTGGGCCGGATGGGACCCGTCCGCACGACCGGGAGGCGCACGTGCCGGAACGAACACGCAGCACGCCACCGCGCACCCTCGCGGAGGCTCTGCGCACCCGCGACGACGCATCCCTGACCGGACTGCTGCGGGCGCGGCCCGACCTGCTGACCCCGGTGCCCAGCGATCTCAGCCAGCTGGCGACCCGGGCGGGCACCCGTGCGTCGGTCGTCAGGGCGCTGGAACACCTGGACCGGTTCACGCTCCAGACCGCGGAGGCGCTCGCGGTCGCCCCCGACCCCGCCCCGTACGAGACGCTCCTCGCCCTGATGGCCGGTGACGAGCACGACCCGGCGGTCGTGGACGCGCTGCCCGGTGCGGTGGAGCGGCTCCGTGAACAGGCCCTGATCTGGGGCCCGGACGACCGGCTCCGGCTCGTCCGCACCGCCCGCGAACTCCTCGCGCCCTCCCCCACCCACCCCTCGCCGACCGGCCTCGGGCCGACCGTGGCGGAGGCGACGGTCGGGATGTCGCCGGGCCGCGTCCAGGAGATCGTCACCGCGGCCGGTCTCGCGGGCACGCATGACTCGGTCTCCGCGGTCACCGCGCTGACCTCGCTCTTCACCGACCGGACCCGGATGTCGGCACTGCTCGACGAGGCGCCGACCGAGTCGCTGAACGTACTGAGCAGGCTCGTCTGGGGCCCGCCGTACGGGGAAGTGGCCGCCGCACCGACCCGGCCCGTGCAGTGGCTGCGCGATCACGGGCTGCTGCTGCCCGCCAGCGCGCGCACGGTGGTACTCCCCCGGGAGGCCGCGCTCCATCTGCGCGCCGGGCGCGCGCACCAGCAGGCGGAACCGGTGCCGCCGCCGGTGGTGCCCGCCCGCGAGTACGGTCCACAGGCTGTGGACGCGGCGGCGGCAGGCCAGGCGTTCACCGCGCTCTCCACCATCGAGGACCTGTTCAAGGACTGGGACGAGGGCGGCCCCGCAGTCCTGCGCTCCGGCGGGCTCAGCGTCCGCGACCTCAAGCGGACCGCCACCGCCCTGGACGTGAGCGAGCCGCTCGCCGCCTTCTGGGTCGAACTCGCCTACGCGGCAGGGCTGCTGGCCCCGGACGGCGAGGCGGACGAACGGTTCGCCGCCACCCCCGCGTACGACCTCTGGCTCGACTCGCCGGCTCAGGAGCGCTGGGCCGACCTGGTCACGGCCTGGCTCACCGCCACCCGCACCCCCGGGCTCATCGGTGGCCTGGACCCCAAGGGCCGCGCCCTGTCCGCGCTCGGCCCCGACCTGGACCGCGCCGCCGCGCCCGAGGTGCGCCGCCGGATCCTGGCCCTGATGGCGACCCTTCCGGAGGGCGCGGCGCCCGACCCGGACTCGCTGCTGACCCGGCTGCGCTGGGAGCGCCCGGTGCGCGGCACCGCGTCAGGCCGCAGCGCGGGCCCCGGCCCGGCCGCGGACATCCCCACGGCCCGCCACACCCACGGCGCGAGCCCGGTCGGCGATCTGCGCTCGCGCATCGCCCAGTGGACGCTGAACGAGACGGAGCTGCTGGGCATCACCGGACGCGGCGCCCTCTCCACCCACGGCAGGGCGCTCCTGGGCGACGCCACGCCCGGCACCGGCCCGCACCCCGCCCCGACCCCCGCCGAACTGGCCGCCGCCCGGACCCGCGCTGCCGAAGCGATCACCCCGCTGATCCCGGAGCCGCTCGACCACGTACTGCTCCAGGCCGACCTCACGGCCGTCGCCCCCGGCCCGCTGGAACGTCCGCTCGCCGCGCTGCTCGGGGTCGCGGCCGACATCGAGTCCAAGGGCGGCGCCACCGTCTACCGCTTCACGGCGGGCTCGGTGCGCAGAGCACTCGACGCCGGACAGACCGCGGCCGACCTGCATGCCTTCCTCGCGGCCCACAGCCGTACGCCGGTGCCGCAGCCGCTCTCGTATCTGATCGACGACGTCGCACGCAAGCACGGCCACCTCCGGGTCGGGGCGGCCTCGTCCTACGTGCGGTGCGACGACGACGCGGTCCTCAGCGAGATCCTGGCCGACACCCGGGCCCAGTCACTGCGGCTGCGCCGCCTGGCGCCCACGGTGCTGGCCTCCATGGCCGACCCGGCCGGGCTGCTCGAAGGGCTGCGCTCGATGGGCTTCGCCCCGGCCGCCGAGTCCGCCGAAGGCGACGTCCTGATCACCCGCGCCCACGCCTACCGCACCGCACCGCGCACCGCGCCCGCCCCGGTCCCGGAGGGCCCGCCGGTCCCGGACGACGTCCTGCTCGGCGCGGCGCTGCGGGCGATCAGGGCGGGCGACACGGCGGCCACGGTGGTCCACGCCCCGGTGCCGGAACACGGGGACCTGCCCCGGACCCCTTCGGCCGAGACGCTGGCCACGGTCCAGGCGGCGGCGATGACGGGCGCGGCGCTCTGGATCGGCTACGTCAACGCGGAGGGGGCCGCCAGCAGGCGCGTGATCGCCCCGGTCAGGGTGGAGGGCGGTTTCGTCACGGCGTACGACCACACCGCGGACGACGTCCGTACGTATCCGCTGCACCGCATCACGGGCGTTGCGGAGCTGACCGACGACCCGGCCTGACGGCCGCCCACCAACGGGCCGCCGTGGCCGCGGACTTCCCTGCCGGGGACTTCGCCGGGGACTTCTGGGTCTTCTTGGCGGTGGCGGCGGTCTTCTTGGGCTGGGTCTTCTTGGCCTGGGTCTTCCTGGACTGAGTGCCCTTGGACTGAGTCCCCTTGGACTGGGTCCCCTTGGTCTGAGTCTTCTTGGCAGCGTTCCTGGCGGCGGTCCTGAAACCGTTCCCGGCGGCAGATGTCTTCTTCGCGGGGGCCTTCCGCGCGACGGGGGCCTTCTCGGTGGCGGGGGCCTTCGCGGTGGCGGGGGCCTTCTCGGTGGCGGGGACGT
Organism: Streptomyces sp. NPDC059398; assembly: GCF_042751845.1. Taxonomy (NCBI): domain Bacteria; kingdom Bacillati; phylum Actinomycetota; class Actinomycetes; order Kitasatosporales; family Streptomycetaceae; genus Streptomyces; species Streptomyces sp. NPDC059398. The sequence continues at coordinate 40,915 of NZ_JBHYWP010000011.1, forward strand.
TCCCGCCCAAGGCCTCCTCGCGGCGGGCCCTCGTGGCCGCCCGCTGCCACCAGTGGACGCGCCGGGGGTGCAGCGCCCGCCCCAGCCGCCGCCCGAGCAGCAGATAGCCGAGCAGCGCGCCCGTCGTGTTGAGGATGACGTCGTCGATGTCGAACGCGCGCCCGGTGATGACCAGCCCCTGCGCCGTCTCGACGAGCAGCATCACGAAGGCGGTCACCAGCACCACCCGCAGCAGCCCGCGCGCCTTGGGGATGAGCACCGGCAGCAGCACCCCGAAGGGCATCCCCAGCAGCACATTGCCGCCGACCTGCTTCACCGTGTCGCGGAAGGCCGGCTGGTCGACGTACGTACGGATCGAACTGCCGGGGGTGAGATTGGTGTGCGTGAGGTCCACCGAGGCCACGGAGGGCACCAGCGTCACCTTGGCCAGCGCGACCGCGAAGCCCACCATGCAGACGAAACCGACCAATAACACCAGGGCGCGCATGAGAGTGGAGGCCCACGTACGGCGCTGAAGTCGCGGTTCGGAGTCCATGACGCGGCGTGTACCCCGGCGGGGATGCGCGACACCGCAGGTTCGGCCCTGCCGGGAAGCCGCGCGTGCCGGCCCCGGCTCAGGCCCGGGGGAAACCGGCTGTCAGGAGGTCCAGCAGCCGGGCCGGTGCGTCCTCCTGGAGGAGGTGGCCGGCGCCCTCGATCCAGTGCAGCTCGGCCTGCGGCACGCGTGCGTGCAGCCACTCCGCGTACTCCGGAGGAAGAATGCGGTCCTCGCGGCCCCAGACGAGCCGCACCGGAAGCGACATACCGCCGAGCAAGTGCTCGTACGCGACGGTGTCCGCCTGCCTGATCTGGCTGTACTGGCGGTAGAACGCGGCCTGCCCGGACTCCCCCCGCCACGGTGCGAGGAAGGAGTCGAGAACCCCGGGCCGGAACCCTGCCTGCGTCGCGTGCCGCAGATGGGCGGCCACCAGGGCCTCGTGCGCGTAGCCCGGAAGTTTCTCGAAGACCTCCCGGTGCTCCAGGAAGAGCTGGAAGAGTCCTCGCTCCCACTCGCCGCCGCTCACCGCGTCCAAGAGGGTCAGATCCCGATAGTCCCTCTCCTCCAGCAGCAAGGTCCGGAGCGCCACCGCCCCGCCGATGTCATGGGCGACGACGCTGGGGCGGGACAGCTCCCAGTGGTCGAGGAGCCGGGCGAAGTTCCTGGCGTGGGCCGCCAGGCCGAGGTCCTGGCCCTCGCGCTGGTCCGACTGGCCGAAGCCCAGGTGATCGAAGAAGAAGACCTTGCGGGTGCGGGCCAGCGCCGGAGCGATGTCCCGCCAGAGAAAGGAGGAGTACGGCGTGCCGTGCACCAGCACGACCGGGTCCCCGCTGCCGAGGGCCCCCCACCGCACCACCCCTTCAGGCGTCTCGAATTCCCCGTCGAGTGTCCAGTCGGTCATGGTCCAGTCCGTCATGGACCAGTCGGTCATAGTCCTGTCCGTCACGGTTCTCCTCTCCTGCCTCTCCTGTGCCTCTCCTGCCTCTGCTGTTTCAGGAACAACACCTTCCACTGGGAAGATGCCCCGATAGCTCCTCAGCAAGGGGCGGGTGTGCCCTGCTCACGACGGGTGTCCACCGTGGTGTCGCGTTCCCCGGCGGGCACCGGCGCCGACGGCACCGGCTCCCCAGAGCCCGGGCGAGGTAGAATTCTTCGTTTCGCGTGAAAGTCGTACGCAGAGGACAGCGCCTCATCCCGGCGCACCGGCCGGACAACCCCGAAAGCGGTCGGCCCGGGGCAGCGCCCCAGTCATGACAGGTGTGGCGGGGGTGACGGGTGTGCTGTCAGTCACAGGACGGTCTACTTCCGGAGGTATGTGTGTCCTGCTTGATCGTCCAGAGTGACAAAACACTGCTCCTGGAGGTGGACCACGAGCAGGCGGACGCCTGCCGTCGCGCCATCGCGCCCTTCGCGGAGCTGGAGCGCGCGCCCGAGCACATCCACACCTACCGGCTGACCCCGCTCGGCCTGTGGAACGCGCGGGCCGCCGGGCACGACGCCGAGCAGGTCGTCGACGCGCTGGTCGAGTACTCCCGGTACCCCGTACCGCACGCGCTCCTGGTGGACGTCGCCGAGACCATGGCGCGGTACGGCAGGCTCACGCTCTCCAAGCACCCCGTACACGGCCTGGTCCTCACCTCGACCGACCGGCCGGTGCTGGAGGAGATCCTCCGCTCGAAGAAGGTCGCCCCGCTGGTCGGCGCCCGGCTCGACCCCGACACAGTCGCCGTGCACCCGTCCGAGCGCGGGCAGATCAAGCAGACGCTGCTGAAGCTGGGCTGGCCGGCCGAGGACCTCGCGGGGTACGTCGACGGCGAGGCGCACCGGATCGATCTGGACCAGGAGGGCTGGTCGCTCCGTCCGTACCAGCAGCAGGCCGTGGAGAACTTCTGGCACGGCGGCTCCGGTGTCGTCGTACTGCCCTGCGGGGCCGGGAAGACCCTGGTCGGGGCCGGTGCGATGGCCGAGGCCAAGGCGACGACGCTGATCCTGGTCACCAACACCGTCTCGGCCCGGCAGTGGAAGCACGAGCTGGTGAAACGTACCTCCCTCACCGAGGAGGAGATCGGCGAGTACAGCGGTACGAAGAAGGAGATCCGCCCGGTCACCATCGCCACGTACCAGGTCCTGACGACCCGCAGGAAGGGCATCTACCCGCACCTGGAGCTGTTCGACTCGCGCGACTGGGGCCTGGTCATCTACGACGAGGTGCACCTGCTGCCCGCGCCGGTCTTCAAGTTCACCGCCGATCTGCAGGCGCGGCGGCGGCTCGGTCTCACCGCGACGCTCGTACGGGAGGACGGCCGCGAGTCGGACGTCTTCTCGCTGATCGGGCCCAAGCGGTTCGACGCGCCGTGGAAGGAGATCGAGGCGCAGGGGTACATCGCACCCGCCGACTGTGTGGAGGTCCGGGTCAATCTGACGGACACCGAGCGGCTCGCCTACGCCACGGCCGAGGCGGAGGAGAAGTACCGCTACTGCGCGACGACCGCGACCAAGCGGAAGGTCACGGAGGCGCTGGTCCGCAAGCACCAGGGCGAGCAGACCCTGGTCATCGGACAGTACATCGACCAGCTGGACGAGCTGGGCGAGCATCTGGACGCACCGGTCATCAAGGGCGAGACGACGAACGCGCAGCGCGAGAAGCTCTTCGGGGCGTTCCGCGAGGGCGAGATCAGTGTGCTGGTCGTCTCGAAGGTCGCGAACTTCTCGATCGACCTTCCGGAGGCGACGGTCGCCATCCAGGTCTCGGGGACCTTCGGCTCACGCCAGGAGGAGGCACAGCGCCTGGGCCGGGTACTGCGCCCGAAGGCGGACGGGCACGAGGCGCGGTTCTACTCGGTGGTGGCCCGGGACACGATCGACCAGGACTTCGCCGCGCACCGGCAGCGGTTCCTGGCCGAGCAGGGGTACGCGTACCGGATCGTGGACGCGGACGACCTGCTGTCGGGGGCGGCGGACGCGGGGGCGACGGAGCTGACGGATCCCATGGGTTCGACGGATCAGACGGGTTCGACGGGTCAGACGGGTCCGGCCGACGCGCCGGACTCGGACGACGGGCCGACTCCGTAGCGTTCCCGGGCGGCCAGGCGGGCCGGGCAGATCGGGAGGTCGGTCAGGCCGACCAGCCACATCCGGATCCGGCCCGGTTCAGCGCCGGCCGTGCTCGCCGAGGATCATGACGCTGAAGGCGGCGGAGGCGAAGGCCCCCACCGCACGGACGGCGCTGCGGACGGGGTGGGCCGCGGGGGTACGCGGCGCGGAGGAGCGGGGCGCGGTGGCGGTTGCTGTGGTCATGTATCCATGATGGTTTTCCGGCGGTCGTGAGGCGTCAGGCTGTGGTCGGAACGTGCGCCGCGGTCGCGTACGACTCAGGAACCGCCGCCTACGACTCAAGAACCACGGGATCCCCTACGGGATGAGGAGACCGCGTCCCGGACGCGCGGGAGAGCGAGGCGGACCGACATGACGACCCGGTGGAGTCTGACCGTCGACTGCGCGGACCCGGCGGCGCTGGCCCGGTTCTGGGCGGTGGCGCTGGGCTACGTCGAGCGGCCGGCGCCCGAGGGGTTCGCCAACTGGCCGGAGTGGCTGCTGCACCACGGCGTCCCGGAGGAGGAGTGGAACGACGGCGCGTACCTCTCCGACCCGGAGGGTATCTCCCCCGGCCTCTCCTTCCTGAAGGTGCCGGAGAGCAAGGCGGTGAAGAACCGCCTGCACCTGGACGTGCAGGCGGGCGGGGGGCGCGAAACCCCGTGGGAAGTGCGGTGGCCGCGCGTACTGGCGGCCGTGGAACGGCTGACCGCCGCCGGGGCGACGGTGCTGCGCGAGGAGAGTCTTCAGGGCAGACCGGACCATCTCGTACTGGCCGACCCGGAGGGGAACGAGTTCTGCGTGGTGTGACGGCGGCCTGCCCGCGCAGGCGCTACGCCGGGACCGGGCCTTCGGCGAGCCCGTCCAGCCGCCGGTTGATCTCCTGCGCGAACTGGGCCGCCTCCGCTACGGAGATGGAGCCCAGGGAGATCCGGTGGCGGGGGTGTTTGCAGGCCGCGCACGCAGTCCTTCTTGTCGCACGTCCTTGTCGCACGTCGTCGCCAACACGGTCGGCTGGGGGCCGATCCGCTACGCCGGGACACGGGCTCGGCGGCTCCGGGCCCAGGAGAACTTACCCGTGGCGACAGCGTTCGGGCCGGGCCGTGCACTCCTGTGGGGAGGAGCCCGGTCCCGCTGCCTCCGGCCCGGGGCGTCAATCCAGTATCTGGGTCAGTTCGCTGTGGGTCGAGGTGTGTACGAGTCGGCCTTGTGCTCCGTTGACAAGGGGCAGGTACGGCGGAACGTGACCACACTCGACATCGGCGATGACCGGGACGTTCAAGGGGCCAAGTGCGTCCAGGACAGCCTGGTGCTGGGTGAGTGAGGGGGCGTCAGGTGCTGAGGTCCGGCCGACGAGGATCGCGTTCGCCCTGTCGAAGAAGCTCGCCAGCCGCATACCGTGCAGGTTCCTGCAGATGGTGAAAGCGTCGTCGCCGGCCGCTTCGACGTAGACGAGGAGGCCTTCCGGGGCCTCGGCTCGCGCGAAGGCGGAAACGTCGAGATAGGCCGTGCCCGTGAGGTTGCAGAGCGTTTCAATACAGCCGCCGATCAGGCGTCCTTCGACCTCCACGTCTCCCTCGGCGTCCAGCCTGGCCCACCTGCCGGGCGTGTCAAGTGTGTAGGTGCGAACGTCAGGTTGGGCGCTGTAGTCGTCCCAGCCCGTGGCCCGGTGGCGGTCGGGCGGAGTCTGCATCAAGCGGTTCCCTTGCGGAGCGGCGACGATGTCGAGCCACGTCAGGAGCCCATCGGGCGCCCGGTAGGGGGTGTCCATCAGGTTGTTGCCGTGCACCGTCGCTGTTCCGGTGAGGAGGGTGAGCGGCGTGATGAGGGTCGACATGTCGGAGTACCCGACGAGCCAGGTCGGCTCGGCTGCTCGCAACCGGTCCCAGTCGAGCAGGGGCAGCAGGTCGATCGCCGTCTCCCCGCCCCAGGGTGGCACCACCGCTCTGATGCCGGGTTCGGTCAGCATCGCCATCAGTTCCTCGGCGCGGTCTGCCGCGGGGGCGCTGACGTGACCGGAACCGTCCATGCACTGGCCGACCACCACGTCGTAGCCCCGGGCCTCCACATCGCGCACGGCCACGTCGAGGCGCGCACGCAGCCCGTTGGCGACTCCGCTCGAAGGAGAAGTGATGCCGACGCAGTCGCCGGGGCGCAAGGGGCGTGGATATCGAACCGTCATGCGCCGGATTCTGGCACGGCGGCACGGGGGCACCCGAGCGCTTTTCCCGAGGGCCGCCGGGTACCAAAAATCAGCCTCGGAAGCCTCAGATGGGAAAAGCCATCCGCGCCCCCGCCCCCTCCGGCGACACCAGGGCACTGCCCTCCGGGGTGAGTTCGGCTCGCAGGGAGTGGAGGGGGAAGCTGCCGTGCTCCTCCCAGGTGCGGCGGACGCGTTCCAGGGCGTCCCAGAGGTGGCGGGGGCCGCTCTGGTGGACGGTGCGGGGTGGGGGGCCGTCCTCCGCCCGTGCCCAGGAGCCGTCCGCCGCCAGCAGCCACACCATCCGGCGGCCGGAGTCGGGGTGGATGGCCGAGCGGATCTCGACCCCGGGGGTGTCCAGCTCGTAGAGCCAGCGCAGTTGCTGCTCCTGCCACAGGTCGGGGACGGGCCCGTCCGGAGGGCGTACGTCATCGCCTTCGCGCACGCGGGCGGCGGCGAAGACGTCGTTCAGTCCCGGCGGGTACTCCGCCTCCCGCCGGGCCGCCATGAACATCGCCGGGTCGGGGTGGACCCTGCCCCGTGCGGTGCCGTCGCTCCCCATGTCCGCCGTGATCAGCAGGGAGGTACGGGCGATGGTCGTGACGAGCCGCCCGCCGGGGCGAAGGGCGCGGAGCCATGACGCGGGGACCGGGCGTACGGAGACGGTTGCCATGATCCGGTCGTACGCCGGGTCCGGGAGTTCCCCGGTCGCGTCGAGCGCCGCCAGGTGCGGCGTGCGCCCGAAAGCGGCCAGGCGCATACGGGCGGCCTCGACCAGGTACGGGTCCACGTCCACGCTGGTCACGTTCGCGTCCCCGAAGCGGCGGGCGAACAGGGCGGCGGAGTGGCCGGGGCCCGTGCCCACGTCCAACACCTGATCCCCCGGCCGGACATCGAGCCGGTGCGCCATGGACACGATGAGCCCCGGCAGGGTGGACGACGAGGTGGGATCGCCCCTGCCGTGCTCGCCGGGGGCGGCGTGGTCGGCGTGGAGGGGGCCGACGCGGGTCACCAGCGTTTCGTTCGCGTACGCGGTGTGCAGCAGCTCGGGGGAGTCCCCGGGGAGATCGGCCAACTCCCACTCCGGGGCGGGGCTGTGCGGGATGCGCTGCCACCAGCGCGGAACGAGCAGGTGGCGGGGGGTGTTGCGTACGGCGTCATGCCAGGCGGGGGACTTGGCGGTCACCTGGTCGGCGAGTGCTCCGGCGGCTTCGGTCCAGGAAGGTTCAGTCCAGGAAGGTTCGATCCAGGAGGGTACGGTCCAGGAAGGTTCTTCGGGCATGCGGTCTCTTCTCGTCGGGCGCCGGCCCTGGCCGCGCCCAGGCAGGATCCGGCCCGTCCGGCCGCCGCCGTCGACCGGCGCGGTCAGGCAACGTGCGCCGGGCGGTACGGCGTGGCCTCGGCGATGAGGAGGGCCACGTCGTCGTGGTCGTCGGGGTGCCGCAGGGCGTGCAGGAGCCACTGGCAGGTGTCCTGGAGGGCCCGGCGTGGTTGGTCGAGGGCGCGGAGCAGGACGTCCAGGCGTTCGTCGATGGCGTGCTGGCGGGTCTCGACGAGGCCGTCGGTATAGAGGTGGAGCCGGTCGCCGGGGCCCAGGTCGAACGCGATGGTGTCGAAAGGGACGCCGCCGACGCCGAGGGGCGCGCCGGTGGGCAGGTCGAGCAGTTCGGGACGCCGCCCGGGACGTACGAGAGCGGGCGGGAGGTGGCCGGCGTTCGCGATGTGGCACCGGCGGGTGTGCGGGTCGTAGACGGCGTAGAGACAGGTGACGATGTAGTGCTCAAGGCCGCGGGTGATCTTGTCGAGGTGCTGGAGAACTTCGTCGGGCGCCAGGTCGAGATCGGCGAAGGCGCAGGTGGCGGTGCGCAGGCGGCCCATGGCTGCGGCGGCGTCGATGCCGTTGCCCATCACGTCTCCGACCACCAGGGCGGTCTTGTCGCCGGTGAGCGGGATGACGTCGTACCAGTCCCCTCCGACCTCGCAGGATGCCTCGGCCGGCTGGTAGAGCGAGGCGACCTCCAGACCCGCGAGTTCGGGCGGGCAGCCCGGCAGGAGACTGCGCTGGAGGGTGACGGCGGTGTTGCGGATGCTCTGGTGCCAGCGGGCGTTGTCGATGGCCACGGCGGCGCGGGCGGCGAGTTCCCCGGCGAGGATCACATCGTCCTCGTCGAAGGGCAGCGGGTTGCGGGCCCGCAGCAGGTCGAAGGCGCCGAGGACCTCGTTGTGCGCGATCAGCGGCACCGCCAGATAGGAGTGCACCCCCGCCCGTACGAACCGTGCCGCGGCCTCGGAGTCGCGGGCGATGCGCAGGAGATCCTCCCGGCCGGTACGGGCGACGATGACGGGCTGCCCGGTGTGGACGCACTGGGTGATCAGACGGTCAGGCCCGTACGCCGCCAGGTCCCCGACCTTGTCCGCGGCCGTGGTGGCTTCGGTGGGATAGGCGGACGCCACGGCGAGGGCGCGGAACAGCTCCGTGCCCTCGTCGGAGACGGCGTTGCGGCGGAAGGCCAGCACCGCATCGAGGACGTCGACGGCGGCCACATCGGCGAGTCCGGGAACGGCGACATCCGCCAGTTCCTGGGCGGTTCTCTCGACCTCCAGGGTGGTGCCGACGCGGGCGGAGGCGTCGGCGATCAGTGCCAGGCGGCGCCGGGCCCGGTCCGCCTCGGCGGTGGCCCGGTGGCGTTCGCTGACGTCGACGATCGAGGTCGCCACCCCGATCACCCGGCCGCCGGAGCTCTCCAGCCGGTAGTACGAGACCGACCAGGCGTGATCGTGGTCCGGGTCCGCCGGGGTGCGGCCGACTGCGTACTGGTCGATCAGGGGGGTGCCGGTGGTCAGGACCTGCCGGAGCGCGGATTCGATGGTGTCGACGTCGAGGAAGGGCAGGATGTCGTGGGGCCGGCGGCCGGTGTGGTCGGCCGCGCTCACGCCGTTGATCCGTTCCAGGGCGTCGTTGACCAGGATGTAGCGCAGTTCGGTGTCCAGGAGTGCGATGCCGATGGGGGCCTGCGATACGAGGCGCTGGGACAGCGCCAGATCGGTCTCGACGCGCTGCAGTCTGCTCTGGTCGGCGGCGATGCCCAGGGCGTAGACGTCGCCGCGGTCGTCCAGCAGCCGCATGTTGCGGAACTCCACCAGGCGCGTGCTGCCGTCCTTGTGCCGGATCGGGAAGGCGCCGGCCCAGCCCGCGCCGGTCGTCATCACCTCGGCGAACAGCTTGGTCACCGTGGTGCGGTGCTCCTCGCGGACGAGCAGCCGGGACGCGTACTGTCCCAGGGCCTCCTTCGCGGTGTAGCCGAACACCTCGTTCGCCTGCGGGCTCCAGAAGACGATCCGCCCCTGGAGGTCCAGGACGATCGCGGCCACACTCAGCAGATCGAGCAGTCCGCCCGGCGGCGACGGCCCGTCGACCCGGTCCTCATTCTCTCCAGTCGGCTGCTCTTCAGTTAGCTGCTCTTCAGTCGGCTGCTCTCCAGTCGGCTGCTCTCCAGTCAGTGGCTCTCCAGTCGGCGGCGGCTTGTCAGCTCCCATACCGGACAGCTCCCTCCTGCCGCAGCCCCGCCGGCCTTGCCCGCGAGACCTTTCCTTCCATGCTGCGCCCGAGCGGGCCGGAGCACGATCAGGGAGGGGCTTCCGCCTCCGGCGACCCGGGATTCTGCTGTGTACGGGGTGCTACGGAGAGTGGGAATTCGGGGCTCTGGGGCCGGTGATGTGTGAGCCCGCGCATAGGGCCCGCGTCACATAGGACGCCGCCTAGTAGACCCGCGGCGGACCTCCCCCTCCTGTACGGGCTCCCATCCCACCCCTGTCCGTTTTATCACTACATAAGGTCGTAGATCACATCATTGCCAGCGGCAGGGGGCCTCCCGCACGGTGTTGGACGTACCGGGGAGCCGAGCGCCGGACCGGGCGGAACACACCGCCCGCCATCCCGGCACCGGCCCCACGACACGGACCACGGCCCCAGCGCCCCACCCGTGCCGCCGACCCCCAGTCGGCCTCCCCAAGCGAACGTCCCACCACCTGGAGAGGTACCCCCATGACTGCCACCACCCGCCGCACCCTGAACCTCCGCCGCACCGCCATCACCGGCATCGCCGCCGCCGGCGCCACCGCCTGCGCCCTCTCACTGGCCCCGCACGCCCACGCCGCCGAACCCACCCCCGTAACGGCCTCCGCCGCCGTCACCGCCCAGGTCGCCAAGCAGGCCCACCACGCCGAGAAGGCCGCCCACGCCACCCCGGCGGTGAAGCACAGCCCCAAGGCCAAGCACGTCGACACCGTCGCCGCGATCGTCAAGGACAAGAAGTACAGCAACAACCTCGACGGCTGGATCAAGGAATCGCTGGCCATCATGAAGGCCAAGCACATACCCGGCAGCTACGACGGCCTGCACCGCAACATCATGCGCGAGTCCAGCGGCAACCCCCACGCCCAGAACAACTGGGACGTCAACGCCCAGAACGGCATCCCCTCCAAGGGACTCCTCCAGGTCATCCAGCCCACCTTCGACACCTACCACGTCAAGGGCACCAAGGACAGCCTCACCGACCCCGTCGCCAACATCGTCGCCGCAGCCAACTACGCCGCCGACAAGTACGGCTCGATGGACAACGTCAACTCCGCCTACTGACCCGGCAGAACAAGACGGACCAAGACGGAACGACCGCACCCCCACGACCACCTGAGTCCGTGGGACGGTCGGCTCCCCCGGGAGACGGCAGGACTCAGGTCCTGGTGAGGGCTGGAACAGGTTCATGGGTGAACCTGCTCCAGCCCTCACCCCTTTCCCCCGACACCCCGGTCAGCTCTTCCGTCCCCCCGGCCAACTCCCCCGGCACCCCGTACGGAAAAACCCGTTGGCCCCCACCCCCGCCCCCCGACTACAATCGCCGTTTCCCCCGCCTCCCCCAGGGAGCGCCGCCGCCCGGACGGAAACCGGCGGCCGCCACGTCGTGATCAGCCGTACCCGCCCGGAGGCCCCACCGTGTCCACGCACGTCACGCAGGACATTCCCGACGACACACTCGGCGACGAGCCCGCCGGTCCCCTCGCCCGCGAGCGCGCCCATCTCACCGGATCCCGCGCGGCCCTGCGCGCGATGCGGGAGGACGTCGAGGGGCTGGACATCCGCGACGTCGCCGCGAACTGGGTCAACGCCGCAGTCCTGCAAGCGCAGATCGACGACCGCATCAAGGCGCTCGCCGACCTGTCGCACACCCCGCTCTTCTTCGGCAGGCTCGACTACCTGCACGCCCCCGGCGCGGAGGTCGCCGAGGGCGGCGAGGGCGAGCGGTTCTACATCGGGCGCCGCCATGTGCACGACGCCGAGGGCAACCCGATGGTCATCGACTGGCGCGCCCCCGTCTCGCAGCCCTTCTACCGGGCCTCCACCAAGGACCCGATGGACATCGGGCTGCGCCGCCGTTTCGGCTACACGGGCGGTGAGCTGACCGCGTACGAGGACGAGCACCTGACCGCCCCCGCAGCGGCCGACCAGCACACCACCAGCAAGCTGCTCCAGGCCGAGATCGAGCGGCCCCGTGTCGGGCCGATGCGCGACATCGTCGCGACCATCCAGCCCGAGCAGGACGAGATCGTACGGTCCGAGCTCGGCGGCACCGTCTGTGTCCAGGGCGGCCCCGGCACCGGTAAGACCGCCGTCGGGCTGCACCGGGTCGCGTATCTGCTGTACGCGCACCGCGAGCGGCTGGCGCGCACCGGCACCCTGGTCATCGGGCCGAACCGGTCCTTCCTCCAGTACATCGAGCAAGTCCTTCCCGCCCTGGGTGAGTTGGAGGTCAAGCAGGCCACCGTCGACGATCTGGTCGCGGGCGTCGAGATCCGGGGCACGGATACCGCCGAAGCCGCCGTCATCAAGGGCGACGCCCGGATGGCGGAGGTGCTGCGCCGGGCGCTGCGTTCGCATGTGACGCTGCCGACCGAGCCCGCGATGGTCGTACGGGGTTCGCGCCGCTGGCGGATCCCGGCGTACGAACTCGAAGAGATCGTGGGCGAGTTGCTGGCCCGCGACATCCGCTACGGCGCCGCGCGCGACGCGCTCCCGCAGCGCATCGCGCACGCCGTGCTGGTACGGATGGAGCAGGCCGGCGAGGCGCCCGACGACCGGGTGCAGGACGCGGTGGCCCGTAACCCCGCGGTGAAGGCCGTGGTCAAGGCGGCCTGGCCGCAGGTCGATCCGGACAAGCTGGTGCTGCGGCTGCTCGGCGACGCCGAGTTCCTCGCCGTCCACGCCGAAGGCATCCTGACCGACGACGAGCAGCGGACCATCCTGTGGCAGAAGCCCGCACGGTCGGTGAAGTCCGCCAAGTGGTCCCTGGCGGACGCGGTGCTGATCGACGAGGCGGGCGACCTGGTGGCCCGTACGCACTCGCTCGGCCATGTCGTACTCGACGAGGCCCAGGACCTCTCCCCCATGCAGTACCGCGCGGTGGGCCGCCGCTGCACGACCGGTTCGGCGACGATCCTCGGCGACCTGGCGCAGGGCACCACGCCCTGGGCGACGTCCGGCTGGGCCGAGGCGCTGCACCATCTGGGCAAGGGCGACGCGCATGTGGAGGAGCTGACGGCCGGTTTCCGCGTGCCGCGCGAGGTCATCGCGTACGCCTCCCGGCTGCTGCCGCACATGTCGCCGGGGCTCGCGCCCGTCTCGTCGGTACGGGAGAACCCGGGCTCCCTGGAGGTGCGGGCGGCCGACGAACTGGACGCGGCGGCCGTCGCCGCCTGCCGTGACTCGCTGCGCCACGAGGGCTCGACGGGGCTGATCGCGGCCGACGCCCGTATCCCCGCCCTGTCGGCGGCGCTGACGGCCGCGGGCCTTCCCCATCTGGACCCCGGTGAGGAGACCAGCGCGGACTCCCGGCTGACGCTGGTGCCGGCCTCGCTCGCCAAGGGCCTGGAGTACGACTACGTGGTCCTGGACGAACCGGCGGCGGTGGTGGCGGGCGAGCCCGACCTGCGCACCGGGCTGCGCCGCCTGTATGTGGCGCTCACCCGGGCGGTGTCGGGCCTGATCGTGACGCACTCACTGCCACTGCCCGAGCAACTGGGCTGAGGCCCCCGGGGGTTGGCCTGGGCCCCGGCCGGGACTGGACTTGCGGCCCCGGGGCGGAACCCCGCACACCTCAGCCGCGGTCCAGCGCGCGCCGCCACTCCCGTACCGCGTCCGCGTCGACCGGCAGCTCCCAGCCGCCCGGCCGGGCAGCGCCACCGATGTGTACGGCGTCGACCCCGCCCGCGAGCAGCCGGGGAAGGTGTTCGAGCCACAGCCCGCCGCCGACCAGGATCTGCGCCTCGTACCCCGGCTGGCCGCTGCGCGCCGCCTCCGCGAGCAGGGTCGGCATGCCGTCCGGGACCCCGGTGGGCGAACCCGCTGTGAGGTAGGTGTCGAGGCCCGGCAGGTCGGCCAGCTCCTTGCGGAGCGCGTCGCGGTCGGCCGCGCGGTCGATTGCCCGGTGGAACGTCCACGGGCAGCCCTCGATCTCGGCGACGATCCGCTCGACCGCGACCAGATCGGGGTTGCCGTCGGCGTCCAGGAAACCGAGCACGAACTGGTCGGCGCCCTCGGCCCGCAGCCCCCGTGCCGCCGCCACGAGCGCGTCGACGTCACCGGCCGCGAACCCGTCGGCGAGCCGCAGCATCACGCGCAGCGGGATGTCGACGGCGGCGCGGATCGCCGCGAACGTCTCACGGGACGGTGTCAGACCGTCGGCCGCCATGTCGGTGACCAGTTCAAGGCGGTCGGCACCACCGGCCTGGGCGGCGACCGCGTCCTGTGCCGAGAGCGCGATCACCTCCAGGACTGCACGGTTGCTCATCAATTCCCCATCTTCGATCGAGCCGCTTCGATGGCTGCGGTCTACGGTCTACAGGTCTAGTCCAGTGGACACCTTACGGCCCGGCCTCGCGCCCTCGCAGCCCGCATCCGGCTCCCCGAAGTGGTCCGGCACCGGCACAATGGGCCTCATGTCGCAGGCCGCGCCCCACGATCTCGCCACCCGCTGGCACCAGGCCCTCACCGCAGCCCGCGGGGGCGCCACCGAGCCGGACGTGCCCGATGCGCGCCCGTACGCCGAGAACCTGCTCGCCCGCTGGGCCGAGCCCCACCGCCGCTACCACACGACCGCCCACCTCACCGCCGTACTGGATCACATCGACACCCTGGCCGGGCACGCCTCCGACCCGGCGGCGGTACGGCTCGCCGCCTGGTTCCACGACGCGGTCTACCGGCCGGACCGCTCGGAGAACGAGGAGCGCAGCGCCCAGCTGGCCGAGCGGGCGCTCACCGAGGCGGGGGTCCCGGAGGCCCGTACGGCGGAGGTGGCCCGGCTGGTCCGGCTGACCACCGGCCACGACCCGCGGCCCGGCGACTCCAACGGCGAGGTGCTGTGCGACGCGGACCTGGCGATCCTGGCCTCGGCCCCGGACGCGTACGCGCGGTACGCGGCGGCCGTACGGGAGGAGTACGCGTTCGTACCGGACCGGGCGTTCCGCGAGGGGCGCTCGGCGGTCCTGCGGGAGCTGCTCGGGCTTCCGGGGTTGTTCCACACGGACCACGGGCGGACGCGGTGGGAGCCGAGGGCGCGCCAGAACCTGGCGACGGAGCTGGAACTGCTGACGCTCTGACGGGTGGCCCAGGGACACCCGGGAGCCGTCCGATGGGCAGCCGACGGGCGTTCGAAATCCGTCCGGCGGGACGCGGCCGGGCCCGGCGGCGCGCAGCAGCGAGCGCGCCCCCGCCGTCCACAACAAGCCACCCGCTCAGCGGCAGACGTCGCCCCGGCTGCGCGCGTTGGCCAGCGCGTTGCGGGCGATCAGCTGCTCACGCGCGGTGACTGCCCGGAACGCGTCATCGGGGCACTGCCACTCGGCGCCACCCGCCGGTGGCCGCAACCGTACGAACCCGTCCTCGCGCCCGATGACCTCACCGACCTGGCCACATCGGGTGTCCATGACGTACGCGCCGTTCACCGGCCCGCCGTCCGCCTCCTGGGCATCTGTGCTCACCGTCATGTCTGTCCTCCTCCCCCAACTCCCCCGTGACATGCACAGCGTGACCATGCACCACCCGCCCGCACCACCGGGACACACCGGACCTGCACCACCTGGCCACATCATCCGGCCACTCCGGAGCCGGCCGGGCGTGTCCCGGAGAGCAGCCGGGCGTCTCCCGGAAAGCGGCCGGGCGTCTCTCGGAGAGCGGCCCCGGGCGGGCTTGCCGTCCGTCCGCTGCCCGCTTCCGCGAAGGGAAGCCCGAGCGGGAATGTCATCTGCCACCCCGTGGTTGGCACCTGGCATGCCCGCTTCCACCGAACGTGCCCGTATGCCGCTCGCCGTCCACATCCTGGGGCTCGCGGTCTTCGCTCTGGGTACCAGTGAGTTCATGCTGTCCGGGCTGCTGCCCGACATAGCCGACGACATGAGTGTGTCCATCCCGCAAGCAGGTCTGCTGATCTCGGCCTTCGCGATCGGCATGGTGGTCGGCGCCCCGCTGCTCGCCGTGGCCACCCTGCGGCTGCCCCGCCGCACCACCCTGATCTCCCTCATCACCGTCTTCGGCCTCGGGCAGGTGGCGGGCGCCCTCGCCCCGAACTACGCGCTGCTCTTCGCCTCGCGTGTCATCAGCGCCTTCGCCTGCGCGGGCTTCTGGGCCGTCGGCGCCGCTGTGGCCATCGCGATGGTCCCGGTGAACGCCCGTGCGCGTGCCATGGCCGTGATGATCGGCGGCCTGTCCATCGCCAACGTCCTCGGGGTCCCCGCGGGCGCGTTCCTGGGCGAGAACCTCGGCTGGCGCTCGGCGTTCTGGGCGGTCGGCGCCGCCTCCGCCGTCGCCCTCGTCGGGGTGGCCACGCTGATCCCCCGGATCCCGCTGCCCGCCGAGCGGCCCCGGCTCCGTACCGAGCTGACCATCTACCGCGACCGCCAGGTCTGGCTGTCCATCGTCATCACAGCGCTCGCCGCGGGCGGGGTCTTCTGCGCGTTCAGCTACCTGGCATCGCTGCTCACGGATGTGGCGGGTCTCGCCGACAGCTGGGTTCCGACGGTGCTCGCGCTCTTCGGCGTGGGCGCGCTGGTCGGTACGACGGTGGGCGGCCGGGTCGCGGACGCGCACCTCTTCGGTGTCCTGCTGACCGGCATCGCGGCCTCGACGGCCTTCCTGGTCGCGCTGGCCCTGCTGGCCCACCACCAGGTCGCGGTGGTGGCCCTCGCGTTCCTGCTGGGGACGTCGGCGTTCTACACGGCCCCGGCGCTGAACGCCCGGATGTTCAACGTGGCGGGCGCGGCCCCCACCCTGGCGGGCGCCACCACCACGGCCTCCTTCAACCTGGGCAACACGGCCGGTCCCTGGCTGGGCGGCCTGGTGATCAGCGGCGGCTTCGGCTTCGCGGCGACGGCGTGGGCGGGGGCGGCCATGACCGTGGTGGCGATCATCGCAGTCACACTCTCCCTGCGGCTCCAGAAGTCGCAGTCACGGGTGGTGGCCCGCTCGTCGGACCTGGTCCCGGAGGCGGTTGCGACGGAGAGTGTCTGACCCGGCCGGGTCAGGGTTGCTGCGTCGTTCACTCGTCCGTGGGACGCTGAGCGAAGCGGTGCGATGCCCTGCCGCTGTCGATCTACGCTCGCCCCCGTCGGGCCACCGAAGAAGGGAGTCGCGATGACCGCCGCGATGGCCGAGAACGACCGGATGCCGCACCGTCGTCCGTGGGACGACCTGCTGCGGGCCTGGCGGGAGCTGGACGTGCCCGAGGGGTGGCGCGCCGAGATCGACGGAGGGCAGATCCTCGTGGTACCGCCGCCACACGCGCATCACAACGGCATCGCGGAATCGGTGCAACGCGTCCTCTACCGGACGCTCGCCGCCGAGCTGGGCATCTATCAGACCCTCGGCATCCACATCGCCCCGCTGGGGAAGCTGTACGTACCCGATCTCGTCGTCATGCCGAGGGTGCTCATCTCCGCAGCCGACCCCGACACCAGCGATCCCGTGGACGCAGCAGAAGCGCTGCTCGTTGTCGAGATCACGTCGAGGGGCAACGCCAAGGACGACCGGACCAAGAAGCTCTGGGCCTACGCCCACGCTCCCGTGCCTGCTTATCTCCTGATCGACCGGTTCGATGAGCACGGCCCGACGAGCACGCTCTTCAGCGCGCCGCTGAACGGTGCGTACAAGCACAGCGAGCGCGTCCCGTTCGGCGAGCAGCTGAAGCTGCCGGACCCCTTCGGCGGCGTCCTGGACACCGGGACCTTCCCGGTCTGACAGACCCTCCTACGCCGGCCGCCCCTTCGGCCGGCGCAGGCCCGCGTCCGTGAGTCTGCGGACCAGTTCCTTCGAGCCGATCTCGACCGCTCCCGCCGCCACCGCGTCCGCGTACCGGTAGGACGGCAGGTCGTAGTGGTCCCGTTCGAAGGCGCGGGCCGGGCAGCCGAGCGCCGCTGCGAACGTGTGCAGTTCCTCGTACGAGACATCGCTGACCAGGTGGGACCACATCCTTCCGTGGCCGGGCCAGGTCGGCGGGTCGATGTACAGGGTCACGAGAGCGAGCCCACCGGGGCGACGATCACGGCCTCCTTGGCGCAGACCCAGTGCGGGTCGGGGCCCAGTTCCGGTTCGACCTCCAGGGCGTGCGGGTCCTGGCAGACCGGGCAGAGCGGCCAGCGGCCGTACCGTTCGAGCAGCGCGTCCTGGACGTCCTGGGCCACCAGACCGGCGACGAACTCGGCACCCTCCGGCCACTGCTCCACCCACCAGCGGCGATGCGTCACCGCGTCCTCCACCAGCGAGACCACATCGGCCTCGGCCACATCGCGGGAGGCGAGATCGGCGAGCACCAGCGCACGCGCCACGTGCAGGGACTGTTCGAGAGGGGTCACGGGGTCCATGCGCCCATTGTCCCCGGTCGCCCGTGAAAGCGGTTGCCGAACGGTACCGGGAGGGGTTGACGCCCCCAGGGTGTGAAAATACCTTTCATCTGTGACCAACAACGTGAAGGAAATTTTCACCGGCACCTCCGCCCCTCCCGCCCCCGCCGCCCTGGCCGCCAAGGTGCGCACCCTGGCCCCCTCCATGACCCGCTCGATGCAGCTCGTCGCCGAGGCAGTCGCGGGCGATCCGGCAGGCTGCGCGGCCCTCACGGTCACCGGTCTCGCCGAACTCACCGGCACCAGTGAGGCCACCGTGGTCCGTACGGCCCGCATACTCGGCTACCCCGGTTACCGGGATCTCCGGCTCGCCCTCGCCGGGCTCGCGGCCCAGCAGCAGTCCGGCCGGGCGCCCGCCGTCACCGCGGACATCGCCGTCGACGACCCGATCGCCGAAGTCGTCGCCAAGCTCGCCTACGACGAGCAGCAGACCCTCGCCGACACGGCCGCCGCCCTGGACACCGTCCAGCTCGGCGCCGCGGTCTCCGCGCTCTCGGCCGCCCGCCGCATCGATATCTACGGCGTCGGCGCCTCCTCGCTGGTCGGCCAGGACCTCGCCCAGAAGCTCCTGCGCATCGGCCTGATAGCGCACGCGCACAGCGATCCGCACCTCGCCGTCACCAACGCCGTGCAGCTCCGCTCCGGTGACGTGGCCATAGCGATCACCCACTCCGGCGCGACGGGTGACGTCATAGAGCCGCTGCACACCGCCTTCGAACACGGGGCGA
The DNA here is from genome assembly GCF_042751845.1 of Streptomyces sp. NPDC059398. Classification (NCBI taxonomy): domain Bacteria; kingdom Bacillati; phylum Actinomycetota; class Actinomycetes; order Kitasatosporales; family Streptomycetaceae; genus Streptomyces; species Streptomyces sp. NPDC059398. The sequence goes on from NZ_JBHYWP010000011.1 coordinate 59,420, forward strand.
CCACGATCGCGATCACCGGCCGCCCGGACGGCCGGGTCTCGCAGTACGCCGACCACATCCTCACCACGTCCACCGCCCGCGAGAGCGAACTGCGGCCCGCCGCGATGTCCTCCCGTACCAGTCAGCTCCTGGTCGTGGACTGCCTCTTCATCGGGGTCATGCAGCGGACGTACGACCGGGCGGCGCCGGCGCTCTCCGCTTCGTACGAGGCGCTCGCGCACCGCCACACCCCGCGCACCAGCAGCCGCTGAGCCGCCGCCCAGCCCCGCAGCGCCCCTTCACCCGACCGCCCCACCACCTCACCACCGCACCGCGCACAACCGCAGAAGCGCTGAACCGGAAAGAGCCGCACCATGACCTCCACCGCCTCCAACAACTACGGGGCGCTGCGCGCCCAGCTGGCCACCCTCACCACCGAGGCGTTCCGGCCGGAGCTCGCCGAGATCGACCAGCTGCCCACCGAGGAGATCGCCCGGCTGATGAACGGTGAGGACGCCACCGTCCCGGCCGCCGTCGCCGCACAGCTCCCGCAGATCGCCGCCGCCATCGACGCCATCGCCGAGCGGATGGCCCGCGGCGGCCGGCTGGTCTACGCGGGCGCCGGGACCGCGGGCCGGATGGGCGTGCTGGACGCCAGCGAGTGCCCGCCGACCTTCAACACCGACCCCTCCGAGGTGCTGGGCCTGATCGCGGGCGGCCCGTCCGCGATGGTCAAGGCGGTCGAGGGCGCCGAGGACTCCAAGGAACTCGCGGCGGCCGATCTGGACGCGCTGCGCCTCACCGCCGACGACACCGTGGTCGGCATCTCGGCGTCCGGCCGTACCCCGTACGCGATCGGCGCGGTCGAGCACGCGCGGGCACTCGGCGCGCTCACCCTCGGCATCTCCTGCAACGCGCAGAGCGCGCTGGGGGACGCCGCCGAGCACGGCATCGAGGTCGTCGTCGGGCCCGAACTGCTCACCGGGTCGACGCGGCTCAAGGCGGGCACCGCGCAGAAGCTCGTCCTCAACATGGTCTCGACGATCACCATGATCCGGCTCGGCAAGACGTACGGGAACCTCATGGTCGACGTACGGGCGTCGAACGAGAAGCTGCGTGCCCGCTCACGCCGGATCGTCGCGCTGGCCACGGGCGCCGACGACGCCGAGATCGAGGAGGCGCTGACCGCGGCCGGGGGTGAGGTGAAGACCGCGATCCTCATCGTCCTGGGCACGGTGGACGCCCCCACCGCCACGCACCTTCTCGAAGCGGCCGGGGGACATCTGCGTGCCGCGCTCCGGTCGACGGGGCCCGCAGCAGTTGACTGACGCACCATGAGCACTCCCCGTACTCCAGAAGACAAGAACGCCGACGGCAGGAACCGCGCCGTCGCAGCCGCGATCCTGCCGCTCGTGGGCGGCGCGCGGAACGTCACCTCCGTCGTCCACTGCATGACCCGGCTGCGGCTCGGCCTCGCCGACCGGTCGCTCGTACGGGAGGAGGCGCTGAGGGCGCTGCCCGCCGTCATGGGTGTGGTCGACGACGACACGTACCAGATCGTGCTGGGGCCCGGCACGGTCGCCCGGGTCACGCCGGAGTTCGAGGCACTGGTGGCGGAGGGCCGGGCGGCGGGGGCGGAGCCGGACGGCGTGCCCCCGACCGCACCGGGATCGAACGGCGCACCCCCAACCGCACCGGGATCGAACGGCGCACCCCCAACCGGGCACCCCACCGGAGCGCCCACGACGGGAGCCGCCACCCCCGCGAACGCGGCCACGGCCACCGCCGGGGAGCTGGCCGCCCAGGGCGCGGCCATCAGGGAGGCGCGGAAGGCGAAGAACGCGACACCGTTCAAGCTCTTCCTGCGGAAGATCGCGAACATCTTCATTCCGCTGATCCCCGCCCTCATCGGCTGCGGCATCATCGCCGGCATCAACGGCCTGCTGATCAACGCCGGCTGGCTGCCCGGCGTCACCCCGGCGCTCGCCGCCATCGCGTCCGGCTTCATGGCGCTGATCGCGGTCTTCGTCGGCTACAACACGGCGAAGGAGTTCGGCGGGACGCCCATCCTGGGCGGTGCGGTCGCGGCGATCACCGTCTACGCGGGCGTGACCGGCGTGACCGCGTTCGGCGAGAAACTCTCCCCCGGCCAGGGCGGTGTCCTGGGCGCTCTGGGCGCGGCCGTGCTGGCGGTGTACGTCGAGAAGTGGTGCAGACGCTGGATGCCCCAGTCCCTGGACGTCCTCCTCACCCCCACCCTCACGGTGCTGGTCTCCGGCCTGGTCACGCTTTTCGGCCTGATGTACGTGGCAGGGCAGGTGTCATCAGCCATCGGCACCTTCGCCACCTGGCTGCTGGCGCACGGCGGCGCGGGCGCGGGCTTCGTCCTCGGCGGTCTCTTCCTCCCACTGGTGATGCTCGGGCTGCACCAGGCGCTGATCCCGATCCACACCACGCTGATCCAGCAGCAGGGGTACACCGTGCTGCTCCCCATCCTGGCCATGGCGGGCGCGGGCCAGGTCGGTGCGGCCCTCGCGGTCTATCTGCGCCTCCCGAAGAACCCGTCGATCCGCAGAACCATCAAGTCGGCGCTCCCGGCGGGCTTCCTGGGCGTCGGCGAACCGCTGATCTACGGCGTCTCGCTCCCGCTGGGCCGCCCGTTCATCACCGCGTGCGTGGGCGGCGCGTTCGGCGGCGGCTTCGTCGGCCTCTTCAACCAGCTGGGCACCACGGTCGGTTCCACGGCGATCGGCCCCTCGGGCTGGGCCCTGTTCCCCCTGCTCAAGGGCGACCACCCCCTGACCACGTCGATCGCTGTCTACGCGGGCGGACTGCTGGCCGGTTACGTGGTGGGCTTCACGGCGACGTACTTCTTCGGCTTCAGCAGGGCGCTGCTCGCGGAGTTCAACGTCGAGGCGGAAGAGGCGGTGGCGACGGCGGCGGCTCCGGCGGCCCCCGGAACAACAACGGCGGCCCCGGAGGAGGCACCGAGCACGGCCTGAACCGGCGGGGACGGTGATGGATGGCGGGGAGACGGTTCCAAGGTCGCCCCCGCCATCCATGGCCGTCAACGACGGCTATTAATACTCGCTGGAACGAGTCAAGACCACATCACATACGTATTATGTCGTTGGCGACATAATACGGTCGACCGCATGATGGATCTGCATGTGATCGAAATGGAGCCGGAGGTACGCAGATGGCTGGAGCTCGTTCCCATCAAGCACCACCGAAAGGTGGAGGAGTACGCGGAGCTGCTCGCCACCATGGGCGTCCGGACTCCCATGCCCTTCGCCCGACCGCTATGCAACGGCGTTTACGAACTGCGCCCCACGCTCGACGGGCAGGCCACGAGAATCACCTACTGGTTCGCGCCCGGGCGCCGGATCGTGCTCCTCACAGTCTTCCGCAAGACACGGATACACGAAAAGGAACAAGTCCTCCGCGCCGTGGCCGCTCGTAACACCTGCGAGGGTGAACACAGCCCGGCCCACCGGGCGTACACGCGCGGCGAGAAAAATGAGAAGGGAGACACCTCATGAATCACGCTCGATGGAAACTCGCCCAGGAACGGGAACTCACCGAGGGATACGTCGAGTCACCGGAGGCCGCAGCCGACCGGGCCGAGATCCGGCTCGCGATGGCCTTCGCCAAGGCCACGTACGACCGGCGCCGGGAACTCGGCCTGTCCCAGGCGGAAGTCGCCGATCGCTCCGGCCTCACCCAGGCCAAGATCTCCCGCGTCGAAGGCGCCGACGCCGTACCGACACTGCCCCTGCTCCAACGGCTCGCCCGCGCGCTCGACGCCTCGCTGAACATCGCGCTGGACGAGGACCACGAGGAGGTCGTGTTCGTCGCTCACCCGGCGGCGTGAGACTCGCACTCCGCCGGTCCGGGTGCGGAATCCTCCGGTGAGGCGGCCGTCCCGGCCTGCGACAGCGCGGAACCCGGGAAGAAACGCCGGGCGGCCAGGGCGACGTAGACCAGGCCGATCAGGGCCGGTACTTCGATCAGCGGGCCCACGACCCCGGCCAGCGCCTGGCCCGATGTCGCGCCGAATGTCGCGATGGCGACCGCGATGGCCAGTTCGAAGTTGTTGCCCGCCGCGGTGAAGGCCAGGGTCGTGGCCTTCGGGTGGCTCAGGCCGACCGCGCGCCCCAGCAGCATGGATCCGGCCCACATCACGGCGAAGTACACCAGCAGGGGCAGGGCGATCCGTACGACGTCGAGCGGCCGGGAGGTGATGGTGGCGCCCTGGAGCGCGAAAAGTACGACGATCGTGAACAGCAGCCCGTACAGCGCGAAGGGACCGAGGCGCGGGATCAGCCTGGACTCGTACCAGGCCCGCCCCTTGGCCCTCTCGCCGATGCGGCGGGTGAGGAATCCGGCCAGCAGCGGGATACCGAGGAAGATCAGGACCGAGCGGGCGATGTCCCAGACCGAGACGTTCAGCCCGGTCTGTTCCAGACCGAGCCGACCCGGCAGTACGGAGAGATAGAACCAGCCCAGGAGGCTGAAGGCGACCACCTGGAACACCGAGTTCAGCGCGACCAGGACCGCTGCGGCCTCCCGGTCGCCGCAGGCCAGGTCGTTCCAGATGATGACCATGGCGATACAGCGGGCCAGCCCGACGACGATCAGACCGGTCCGGTACTCGGGCAGGTCGGGCAGGAAGATCCAGGCCAGCGCGAACATCAGGGCCGGTCCGACGATCCAGTTCAGGACCAGGGACGGGATCAGCAGCCGGCGGTCGCGGGTGACCGTGTCGAGGCGGTCGTAGCGGACCTTCGCCAGCACCGGGTACATCATCACGAGCAGGCCCAGGGCGATGGGCAGCGAAACGCCGGTGACCGTGATCCCGGCCAGGGCCGAGCCGAGTCCCGGAACCGCGCGGCCGAGACCGAGTCCGGCGGCCATCGCGAGCAGGATCCACACCGCGAGGAAGCGGTCGAGGAACGAGAGCCGCGCGGCCACCGGCCCCGCGGACCCGGCCGTACTGGTCGCCTCCGCGCTCACGAGGCGGCCCCGGTGGATGCGGTGCCGGTGGGTGCGGTCCCGGCGGGCGTGGCCCCGGTGGGAGCGGTCCCGGTGGATGCGGTGCCTGCGGGCACGGTTCCGGCGGGCACGGTCCCGGTGAGCGGCTGTCGCCCGGTGGGGCGGGCAAGGATCGCGGCCAGACGGTCGGTCATGTCCGGCAGCGGCCGGTAGTACACCCACGTCCCCCGGCGCTCGGAGTCGATGAGCCCGGCCTCGCGCAGCAGTTTCAGGTGGTGGGAGATGGTCGGCTGGGACAGCTCGAAGGCCGGGGTGAGATCACAGACGCAGACCTCACCGCCCGCACGCGAGGCGATCATCGACAGCAGCCGCAGCCGTACCGGATCCCCCAGCGCCTTGAACACCTTCGCCAGATCGGCGGCCTGGTGCTCGTCCAGCGAGGCGGTCAGCAGTGTGGGGCAGCATCCGTCGGCAGCGCCGTCCTGCCCGGCGTTCGCGGCCTCTTGTTTCGACATCCTTCTATATTGATGGGCCTCGATACAACTCCGCAACCTTGCAAGACGCGGCCTTGGAGAGTTCAACCTCGGATCACGCCCCGGGCCGCACCCCGGGCCACGCCCCACACCGTGACCTACTCGCCGACCGCCTCCCCGGCAGTCGCGCCCGCCCGCCCGGCCGCGGCCCTCCGGGTGCGCAGGACCGCCCAGCCGACGAGTGCCGCGGCCACAGCGGTGAGCACCAGGCCGGCGGTGGTGACCGCCTCGTGGAATTCGGTGGTCTGTTGTGTGCTCCAGTGCCTCGCGGTGATGTTGCCGCTGAACACCGCGGCGAGCAGGGTGCCGCTGACAGCGATGCCGATACCCGATGTGACCTCGGTCGCGGTGTCGGTGAGGGCCGCGCCGACCGTGGTCCGGTTCTTGGGCAGGCCGCGGAGCACAGTGACCCCCGCGACGACGCCGACCACCCGCAGCCCGGCCGCCACCAGGACGAGGGCGACCGCCACCGCCACGTAACCGAAACTGCCCAGCAGGCTGTAGACGGCGAGCCCGGACACGACCGCCGAAGCGCTGAGCCAGGCGGCCCGGTCGAGGCCGACCCGTTGCACGAACGGGTTGACGAACGCGCCGCCCGCGACCAGGACCACGACCTGCGGCAGCATCCCGACTGCGGCGAGGCCGGGCGACCACCCCCAGTCGAGCTGGAGTTGCAGCGTCACCAGGTAACCGAGCCCGGCGGTCGCGAGACCGGCTGCGGCCTTGTGGGCGAGGCCGCTCGAAACGAGGGGGTGGGCCACGAGCCTCAGGTCGAGGAGCGGATGGCGTGCCGTGCGCTCGCGGAGGAAGAAGAGCACCGCCGCCGCCACGGCCGCGGCGGTGGCCGCCCATGGCTCCCACGAGCCGGCGCCCTCGTTCACGAACAGGGTGGGCGCGAGGAGCGCCGCCACGATCGTGGCCGTGCCCAGCACCGCGCCGGGGATGTCCAGCGGGGCGCGATTGAGGTCAGCGGCTTCGTCCGCTGCGATACCCGCCCGTACGCCGATGAGGGCGAGTACCGCGATCGGTACGTTGACCAGCAGCAGCACCTGCCACGGGGCGATCGTCAGCACGAAGCCGCCGACGGTCGGGCCGATCGCGAGACCGACCAGGCCCACGGTCGAGATCAGGGTCGTCGCCCGGATGCGCAGGCTGTCCTCGTCGAACAGCCGGAAGGCCAGCGCCATCGACCCCGGCGTCGTCATCGCCGCCGCTACGCCCATCCCCGCGCGGACGGCGATCAGTTGCTCAGCGGTGGTGACGAAGGCGGTGGCGAGGCTCGCGACGCCGAGCAGTACCAGGCCGATGAGCATGATCCGGCGCCGGCCGAACCGGTCGGCCATCGCGCCGAAGGCCAGCATCAGCCCGCCGAACACGACCCCGTACGCACCTGTCACCCACTGGAGCCCGACCGTCGACGCGTGCAGCTCGTGGCCGATCGTGGGCAGTGCGACGTTCAGGATCGAGTTGTCCAGCATCTCGAACAGGAACACGGCCGACAGCCCGGCCAGCGCCACCCACGCCTCGCGCAACGAGCCCGGCGACCGGGTCGGACGGGGCGGCCCGGACGACCGGGGCGGGCGCGACGGGCCGGAGGTGCCGTGGGCCGCGGGCGCGGGTCCGGGTCCGGGTCCGGGTCCATGGGAAGTTCTCACGAACAGCCACCTAAGATATAGAGTCGTATCTTACGGCCGTCAGAGTAGGGCGCCAGAATAAGATAGGCAAGTCTATCTAGAAGAGATCCGGGAAGGATCCGTTCAAGGGAGGTGCGGATGCCCGAGCGGCGCCGCGGACCGGCACTGGAGAAGGCACTCCTCGACGCGGCCTGGGAGGAGCTCACCGAGAACGGCTACGCCAGATTCACCATGGACGCCGTCGTCCAGCGCGCGGGCACCAGCCCCCCGGTGCTCTACCGCCGCTGGTCCGACCGCGACGAACTCGTCTCGGCAACCATCGTCCACACCCTCAAGCAGGCCCGCCTCGACATCCCGGACACGGGAAGCCTGCGGGAGGACGTCCTCACCCTCATGCGGAACATCAACGCCACCCGGGTCCAGCTCATCACCGTCATGAGCGTGCATCTGGCCGGCTACTACCAGGGAACCGGCGCCAGCCCCGGCGACCTCATCGCCGCGGGGCGCGAGGGCCGGGGCGACCTGCTCTTCGAACGCGCCGTCGCACGCGGCGAGGTCAGGCCGGAACTCCTCACCGAACGCATCAAGTCACTCCCCTTCGACCTGCTGCGCCACGAAGTCCTCACGACATTCGCCCCGGTGCCCGACCACGTACTGGAGGAGATCGTCGACACGGTCTTCCTGCCCCTGGTGACATGACCGCCCCGGGGGCCCTCTCTTAGGCTGCGGGGCCCCCTTGGCCTCGGCCTCAACCCCCACCCCACAGCCGCGGGGCGATGCGGCAGAAGATCGCTGCGGCATACCGAGCGGCATACGGCGAGGGCGATGACTGAGGCGCTGGGGGCCGGGGCACGTGAACTCGCGGGGACACGCAACTCGGCCTCCCCCGGACAGTCGCTCAGGGACACCGGCGCCCCATCTTCGCCGACTTCCGGTTGTACCCCTTGGTGTCCCACCACTCCTCCAGCAATGTACGCACTATGTGCACGAGTTGCTGAAGCCGTTCGGGGTCCGGGGCGGGCGAGGTAAGCACATCCAGAAATGACTTGTCGTCCCAGGGAAGAGTGAATTCCCAATGCTCGTCCGAGAGCCCTTTCCTTCCGACAGTGAGCCAGTACGTCAACGTCACACTTCTGTCCGGTCGGTGGTCAACCGAAAGACCAGTGACGTTGAACCTGACTTTCCCCTCACCGGTCGTGTAAGAGCGGGCCAGAGCCTGCTCGGCCGGCGTTTGGGCCGTCATGGACACCGCCACCCTTCCACCGCAGCCACGGCACTCGAAGCCGGCACGGCTCACTGATCTCAGCCTGCCCCGGCCCCGCCCCGGGGCTCAAGCCCCGTGCTCCGAGCCCTCTTCACAGTGATGGGGAGGAGGGGTTGATACCCACCCAACCACCCTCCCCGCGCGCCTGGTTGACTTTTCGTGACCGACTTGCGACGGACGGTCGTCAGGCTCTAGCGTGCTGCTCACAGAACGTGAACGGCCCCGGTCGGTGCGCCAACACCGGCTCCGGGGCCTGACCAACCAGATCGAATCGAGCGATCCATGGCTGACAGCCACCTTAATCCTGCCCTCCGCACGCCGCACACCCCGCCGCACACCCCGCCTCACCCGATGGCCAATCCGGGATACGGAAAGCGCTCCGCGCCCGGGCAACGCCCGCACAGTGCAACGGATTTCGCACATCTGCCGCCCCGCGAAGCGTCCATCGCCGCGTATGTCGACCGGCTGCCGGACGGGTCGGACATCTCGGTCAAGACGCTCGCGAAGGTCCTCCCGTACGGTCAGTGCGCCCTGCGCACCGCGCTCAACGCCCTCCAGCGCGCCGGGCATCTGCGCCGGGGCAGCGAGCACCTGATCGGGGCGGACAGTGCCCGGTGGGTGACGCGTACGTGGTTCTCCCGCACCGCCCGCGACGACGCCTGGTGGGCCGCCTTCACCGCGGGTGACGTGCCGGAGGATTCACCGCCACGACAACGGCCCTCCCGGTCAAGGGCGTTCATCCTGCTGGCCGCACTCGGCCGCACCGCGCCCTCGCTGACCCTTTCGGCGGCGGACTGCGCGGCGCTTGAGCCGCTGGCCGCCACGTGGTTCGACCGTGGCGCCACCGAGCCGGAGATGCTGCACGCCCTGACCTCCGGGCTGCCCACCCCCGTACACCGCGCCTCCGCTCTCGTACACAGGCGGCTCACCGACAAGCTGCCGCCCGAGCGCGCCCCGCAGCCCCCGCCCGTCCCGCGCCCGGCTCTGCGCGTCCTGGAGTGCGGAAAGTGCGGGGCGCCGGGGCGGCCGGATGCGCTGCCGGGCGGTGAGTGCGCGGAGTGCCGGGGTGTGGCCGTACGCCGTCCGGCCGCGCTGCCCCCTGATCACGTCCGTTCCCGCGCCGCCGAGGCGCGGGCGGCGCTGACCCGTCCACCCGAGAGGACCCGCAGATGACCATTCAGCTCACTCGGCCCCGGAACAGGGCACGATGGAGGGGAGGAGGCGACGCCATGACCCCCAGCACCGCTGATCACGCCCAGGACCACGCCCAGATGTCCGTCGAGGACTTCGAGGAGCTGGCCCGCCACGCTCCCGAGACCGTGGCACTGGAATTCATCAACGGAAAGCTTGAGGTCAAGCCCGTGCCCGACGGCGACCACGGAGAAATCATCATGTGGCTGCTGCGCCAGTGCATGCAGCAGCGGCCTGAACTGGGCCTGTATCCCGAGCAGGGACTCAAGGTCGAGTCCTACCGGCGGGGGCGGGCGCGGCTGGACGGTGCGCTGGCACCCACCGGACACTTCGCCGGCCAAGGGGAGTGGGCGCTGCCCAACGGCATCCTCATGGCCGTGGAAGTCACCTCGCACGACGCCGACACAGATCTCCGTGACCTCGTGGAGAAGCGCGACGGTTACGCGGCCGCCGGCATTCCCGTCTACCTTCTCGTCGACCGGGACGCGCAGGATCTGGTCGTCTACAGCGAACCGGACCGGGGCGAGTACCGGACCCGTACCTCTCACGCCTACGGCACCACGGTCACGCTGCCCGCCCCCGTCTCGATCACTCTGGAGACCGGGAAACTCAAGGAGTACGTGGCCTGACCGGTCCCGCGGCGGGCACCATCTGACCGGCGACGGCCAGGACCCGCCCCCGGCCGTCGCCGTCACAGGCGGGTGACCGCCCGCCGACCTTCGACCGTGATCTCTGCAAGGCCCGCATCGCAGTCGGACGCTGTTTCGCTGGCTCAAGCAGTTCCGCAGGATCGCGACGCGCTCGACGAGCGGGCGCACGCCTCGTGGCGGAGTACGCCTCCCTCAAGGACTGTCCCGTAGGCTGCTTCAGCGGGTGACCATGAGCCTGCGGACGCCGTAGTTGGTGCCGGTGAAGTCCATGGGGACCTCTGCGATCGGGGCGGCCAGGCGCAGGTTGGGGAAGCGCCGGAAGAGTTTGGGCAGTACCGTCTTGAGTTCGGCGCGGGCGACGTTCTGGCCCAGGCACTGGTGGACGCCGTAGCCGAAGGCGATGTGGCGGGTCATTCTGCGGTCGATGTCGAGGGCATCGGGGTTCTGGAAGGCGCGGGGGTCGCGGTTGGCGGCGTTCATGGCGGCTACGACCAGGTCGCCCTTCTTGATCTTGGCGCCGGCGATTTCCAGGTCTTCCTTGGCGACGCGGCCGAGTCCGAACTGGACGATGGTCAGGTAGCGCATCAGCTCCTCGACCGCGGTACCGATCTTCTCCGGGTGCTGGATGAGGTCGTCGCGCTGCTCGTCGTGGGTGAGGAGGGTGAGGGTGGACAGACCCATCATGGCTGCGGTGGTGTCGTGTCCGGCGAACAGCAGCAGGACACCGATGCCGATGAGCTGCTTCTCGGTCAGGACGGCGTCGTCGCCCTCGGCCTTGCCGATCAGTTCGGCGAGGATGCCGTCGGTGGCGCCGGTGCGGCGCTTCTCGGCGACCAGTTTGGTGATGTAGTCGATCAGCCAGTGACCACCCGCGTCGCGCTCTTCCCGGGTCCTGGCCACGTCCATCATGGCCATGGTGGCGTGGTGGAAGCCGTCGCGGTCCTCGTAGGGGACGCCGAGGAGTTCGCAGATGACCAGGCACGGGACGGGCAGGGCCATGGCCTCGACGAAGTCGAAGGTCTCGGGGCCCGCGGCGATGGCGTCCAGGTGCTCGTCGACCACTCGGTCGATGTAGGGCTGGAGCTTGTTCTGCACGGCCTTGGGGGTGAAGCGGGCGGTGAGCAGTCGCCGGTAGACGCTGTGGTCGGGCTCGTCCATCATCACGAAGACCGGGTCGAAGGGCGCGCTCTCGCCGGCTTCGTCGACCTCGCCCTCGGGGGTGTCGTGGCGCGGTCGGCGGGCGCTGAGTCGGGGGTCGCTGAAGACCTGGCTGGCTTCCTCGAAGCGGGTGGCCAGCCAACCTGTGGTGCCGTTGGGGAAGCGGACGTTGAGGATGGGCTGGTCCTCGCGCAGCTGGGTGTACTCCGCCGGCGGGTCCAGGGGGCGGTGGGGTGCGCGGGTGACGGGCTGGCGGACGAGGTTGTCGGTCACGTGGTCTCCTGCTGGGTGTGGTCGTTGATGGCTGCGGTGATGCCCGCGTGGGCGGCGGTGGCTTTGCACCAGCCGGTGTAGGCGGCCAGGTGGAGCGCCGCTTCCCGCAGCTGCTCGGGGGTCAACTCGTCGTTGATCAGTCCGCCGCGGGCGATGATCTGGATGAGTTCGGGGCGGCCGACCGTGGCGGCGACGCCGAGGGTGAGCAGTCGGCGGTCGCGTACGGACAGCCCGGGGCGGGACCAGACCTGGGCGAAGAGGTAGCTGGTGGTCTGGTCGGTGAACGGGTCTCCGCTGGGCTCGGCCGGGATCCGGGCGCTGAAGCCGGGGCCGTAGACGGCGTCCATCATCTCCAGGCCGGACCGGTGCAGACTCTCCTGGCTGTCCTCGGCTGCTTCCTCGGGGGCTGCCGCCCCCGGCTCGTCCGGTGAGTCGCCGGCACGGGGCTCCTCTTCCAGTTGCAGGGTCTGGCGCATGCCCGCCCGGGTGGCCTCGATGAGGGGAACGTCGAGCCCCAGGGCGGCGGCGAGGTCGCGGGCGGCGGCGAGGTCCTTGGCCATCAGTGGCTCGACCTGCCGGCCGACGGCCTCGGGGAGCAGTCCTTCGGGGTCCTGGAAACGCAGGAGTTGGAGGAGGGTATGGCCTTCGGGGTCGGAGGTGTCGATGACCTCGGCGAGCCGGTCGGGGTTCACGCCGGCGGCTCGGGCCAGGGCGGACGCCTCGTGGACGGTGCGCCAACTGCCGTACGTGACGACGTTGCGGGCGATCTTGGTGGCCATGCCGGCGCCCAGCGGTCCACAGTGCACGACCTTCTTCGCCCAGCCCTCAAGCACCGGCCGCGCCGCGTCCACGGTCGCTTCGTCGCCGCCGACGATGGCGACCATGCCGTTCTCGGCGGCCCTGTCGCCGGGGGTGACTCCGCAGTCCAGGAAGCCCACGTTCCGCTCGTCGCAGAGGGCGGCCAACTCGTGGACGACCGGCAGCGCCACCGTGGCCTGCAGGACGATCACCAATCCCGGACGGGCAGCCGACAGCAGGCCGTCCTTGCCGCCGATGACCTCGCGGGCCTGGTCGGCGTTGACGACGGCGACCATCACCACGTCGCTGCTCCGCGCCACCTCGGCAGGCGAGCCGAGCGGTGCCGGGACGCCCGCCAGGTGCGACGAGGCGTCCGGGCGGATGTCGTGGACCGCTGGGGTGCGTCCTCGCCGGGCCAGGCTGACGGCGACCCCGCCGCCGATCATTCCCAGGCCGACCACACCGGCCCGAAGCTCGTCCGTCATGCCGCGCTCCCCACTTCGAAAACGGCCGCATCGGCGACCTGCGTCCGGTAACCGCGCAGGGCGCGCACCATGTTGACGCCGACCGCCGCGCAGACCCGGCCCCTCTTCGCGTAGAGAGCGATCAGCCTGCGGTCGGTGAGACCGCCTTCGACGATCCGTACCTCGTCGGCCCCTCGGGTGCGGCCGTAGATCTGGATCTTCAGGTCGTACTGGTCGGACCAGACATAGGGCACCGAGTCGAAGGGCCGCGCATGTTCCGGGCCGGCCAGGATGTTGCGGGCGACGGTCAGGCCCTGCTCGGCGGCGTTCGTGCGGTGCTCGATACGAATCGGCTCATGGGTGCGCGGGTGCAGCCAGGAAGCGACGTCGCCCGCGGCCCACACACCGGAACCGGCGTACAGCGTGGCGTCGCACTCCACACCGTTGCCGACAGGGACGCCGCTGCCGGAAAGCCACTCCACATTGGGCTGAGCGCCGATGCCGACCAGGACGGCGTCGGCGGCGATGGTGCGACCGTCGGCCAACCGCACCCCGCCGGCCCGTCCCCCGTCGGTGAGGACCTGACCGACCAGGGCGCCGGTCTCGATGTGTACGCCGTGCTCGGTGTGGACCGCACGGAGCATGGAACCCAGCTCGTCTCCGAGCACGTCGCCCAAGGGCTGTGCGGTGTCGGTGACGAGGGTGACCTCGCAGCCCAGGCCGCGGGCCACGGCCGCGGCCTCGGCTCCGACGAAGCCACCGCCGACCACCACCAGATGCGGCGTGCCCGCCAGGGCCGCGCGCAGGGCGAGAGCGTCCTCCACAGTGCGCAGGGTGTGCACACCGGCCACGCCCTCTGATCCTGGCAGACGCCGGGCCCGCGTGCCGGTGGCCACCACCAGTGCCTCGTAGTCGGCCTGGCCGCCGTCGGCCGTGGCGATCCGGCGTTCCCTGGTGTCCAGCGCGACGGCCGGCGACCCCAGACGCAGGTCCACCCCGAGTGCTTCGACGGCGTCCGGGCCGCGCAGCCGCAGACGGCCGGTCTCCCACCCGCCGGACAGCAACTGCTTGGACAGCGGCGGCCGGTCGTAGGGGAGATGCACCTCCTCACCGATCCACGTGATCGGTCCGGCGTAGCCCTCGCGGCGCAGTCCCTCCACCACGCTCAGGCCGGCCGCCGAGGCGCCGACGACAGCGACCCGGGAGGGGCCCGGGGTGGTCACTGCTCCACCTTGATCACGGCAGCCGGGCAGAGTGCGGCGGCCTGATGGACGTTCTCCTCCTGCCCGGCCGGCGGGTGGGGGTCGAGCAGGACCACGACGCCGTCGTCGTCCCGCTGGTCGAAGACGTCCGGCGCGGCCAGGACGCACTGGCCGGCGCCGCAACACTTGTCGAAGTCGATGGAGATGTTCATGGGAAGCCACCTCGGTCAAGCCCCTCACCAGGGGCGACACGGTCGAGTAGCCAGGACAGGGTTTCGTTGCCCTAGTCACCTAACTTAGTTCAGTGAGCACTGTACTCGCGCCGCCGGGGAACGCAACCCGCCCCAAGTCGTATGGCTGAAAAGGGAAGTCGCGCGCTCGTGACAGGTACGTTCTCGACTCGGCGCGGGCGAGCGACTACGCGTCGCCCCGCTGCACGCCGGACAGGATGGCCTTGATGTGGCGGGACGCGGCCGTCTCCCCGGGGGCGGCAGGAAAGGCGGGTGACGGGCCCGGCGCCGGGGCGACCAGCGAACCCAGCAGACCGTCGGCCAACTGGAGCGTGAGAGCTTCGGTCGAATCGTCATGGAACATGCTGTGGTGCAGCGAAACGATGCCGTGCAGACCCGCCCACAGCGTCTGTGCCGCCTGCTCGCAGGGCAGGGACAGCACATACCCCGCCTCGCGGCACCCCGAGAACCCGGACCTGAGGCCGGCCGAGACACGGCGGGCCGGGTGTCCGCTGACCCTGGAGACCGCGACCGTCGGCTGCCGCACCTCGAACATCAGCCGGTAGTGCCCGGGGTTGTGCAGCGCGAACCGGCAGTACGCGTGCGCCTGAGCCCGCAACGGCTCTCGGGGGTCTGCGCTGTCGCAGTCATCGGCGGCGCCTGCCATCCTGGCCGCGAGGTCGTCGTACTTGTCCGTCAGCGCCGCCCACACCAGCTCCGCCTTGTCGGCGAAGTGCAGATAGATACTCGGCGCCGCGATCCCCACCTCCGTGGCGACCGCCCGCATCGTGAGCTTCTCCGCGCTGCCCCACTCCGCCAGCAGGTGGTTGACCGCGGCCAGAATCTCCCGGCGGAGCTGCTCACCCTGCCCCCGCCGGCTGCGATCCCTGCTGCCGCGCCTGACCGGCTCTGTCCTCGCCATCGGTGACTACCTCCGAGTCCGAGCCTATGCCGTCGGCCGCGGGCACGTGACAGGCACAGAGCAGCCGCGTAACCCTGCGGGTCAATACACCTAGGTGTCGCATGTCAGTTCCGCGACGGTGCGCTCCAGCCAGGCGCGGTCGGCCTTGCTGGTGGCGTGGGCGAGTTGGAGCATGCCGTGGCGGAAGCGGTCGATCATGTCGCGGGCGCGCAGTGGGCGGCCGTCCTCGTAGAAGTAGCTGCCGGGCTTGTCCATGAAGGCGAGGCGGCGGCGCAGTACGTGGGCCTGGTCGGCGGGGCTGGGCAGTTGGCCGAGGAAGGCGAGCAGGACGAAGAAGGAGTCGCGGTCGGTGATCTCGATTTCGGCGGGATCGCGCAGGCGGCGCAGGAGTTCGGTCCGGCCGGACGCGGTGAGGGTGAGGACCTGACGAGGGGTGGCGCGTTCACCGGGCTCGGTGTGGCGGGTGAGCTGCCCGGCGGCTTCGAGACGCTTGATGGCCGGGTAGAGAGCGCCGTCGCTCACGGGGCGCACGTGGCCGCTGAGCCCGGAGATACGGGCGCGCAGGTCGTACGCGTGCAGGGGTTCCTCGTTGAGGAATCCGAGGATGCAGAGGGTGAGCACCGGGCCTCCGAGGTGCGTACTTCGTGGTCGTCGTAGCTGCCCAGGGTAGCCGCACGACATGTTTTACCTCTAATAGAGATACCTCTGTTAGAGTCAAACCCATGACCACGGCAACCACACAGCACTTCCGCACCCCGGACGGCATACGGCTCGCCTACATCGACCTGGGAGGCCCAGGCCGCCCCGTCCTCGCCCTGCACGGCGCCTACGGGCGTGGCCGTTCCCTGCTCGGGCTCGCCGACCACCTCGGGTCCGGATACCGGCTCATCGCACTCGACCAGCGCGGACACGGCCTCTCCGACCACCCGGACGACTACGGGCGCGAGGGCTACGTCGCGGACGCGGCGGCGCTCGTCGAACACCTCGGACTCGGCCCTGTCGCGATCGTCGGGCACTCACTGGGCGGCATCACCGCCTACCAACTGGCCGCCAGACGGCCGGAACTGGTATCGGCCGTGGTCGTGCTGGACTTTCCTGCGGAGTACCGGGCGCCGATGGGCGACGATCAACTGCGAGCGCTGCCGACGCACTTCCCGAGCATGGGCGCGATGCTGGACGCGCTCGCGTGCGTGGACGAGCCCCGGCACTTCACCGAGAGCGCCGTCGAGGAACCGGAGGGCTGGCGGTTCCTCTGGCAGGCGGATGCCGTCCAGGCCGCCAAAGCCGGTGTCCGGGGCGACTGGTGGGACGACTTCACCGCAGCCGAGCAGCCGCTGATGGTCGTACGAGGCGAACGCAGCGCGGTCGTCCCCCGCGCCCACGCGGAGGAGATGGTCCGCCGTCGGCCCGGCACGGAGGTCGTGACGATCGACGGCCACCATGACTTCTACCTCACGCACCAGACGGAACTGGGCGTCACCGTACGGGAGTTCCTGGACCGCGCCGCACCACACCGCGCCGCACCGGGGGCGGTGTGACGCGGTCCCCCGGGTTCCGAGGATCCGGGTGCCCGCGTCACGGCCCTACGAGCACGGCGGATCATACGGCGTGTCCGGCACATAACGGGCCCACTCCTCGCGGGTGATGACGTCCCCGGTGCTGAGGCACATCACCCTGATCAGGTAGTCGGGATCGGTGTTCCAGACGGTCGCCGAGTCGCCCATCGAGCCCAGCAGCGGGGGGCCTTGACCCGCACCGCTGTAAGAGAGCGGCGAGCTTTCCAGATCATCGCCGTACGAGAAGGCGCCCAGGAGATGCACGGAGGACGGGTTCCCGGCGTCCCAGAGTGCGATGTGGCTCTTGGCCGAACCGGTCGGGGTGTCGAGTTGTGCGCCGATCGCCAGGGCGAGCGTGCTGCCGTCCGGGCTGAACGCGATACCGGTTCCGGAGCTGCCGGTCCTGGCCACCGTCGGTGGTCCGGACAGCCGGTCGTGGCCGACCTTCCAGAAGCGGGTGACACCGGCCGAGTCGGCGACGGCGAGTACCCGCCCGTCGGGGCTGAAAGCCGACTGGGAGAGGGCGGCCCCCGAGGTGAGGCGCTGGGTGGGCAGCGCGACGGGATGGCCGCGGTCCGAGACGTCCCACTGGAGCAGGGTGTCGGCCGTGTTGGCGGTCAGCAGCCGGCCGTCCGGCGAGTACCGGACGTAGAACACGTCGCCGGGCAGGCTCACGAGCTTGCGGGGGTGCGCGGGGTCGCTGACGTCGAAGAGCCTGACGGCCGGGCCATGGGACGCGGCCGGGCGGTAGTCGTTGTTGTCGGCGATGGCGAGGGTCTTGCCGTCCGGGCTGAACTGCGCGTCCTCCAGGCCGTTGGTCAGGTCCTCCCTGATCGTGCCGACCGGTTTCGACTTGGGGCGCCGGGTGTCGATGAGCCCGATCACCTGCTCGTCCCCCGACTTCTCACTGAGGGCGAGGATCCGGCCATCGGGGCTGAACGCCGCGCCTTCCGATCCGATGTCGCCGCTGCCGGGCAGGTTGGCCAGCAGACGGTGGTGCGCGACGCCTCCGGTGAGATCCCGGAGGATGCCGTAATTGGCTCCCTGGACGAGGAAGAGACGCCGCTTGCCGCCGCTGAAGAGGGTGCTGTACTGGAAGCCGCTCGGCTTGACGCCGAAGGTGGCCGCGGCCCCGATCCTCGGCGCGTCCTCCACGTACCAGACCTGGATGCCCTGGGTGCCCGCCTGGAACAGCTGGTGGCCACGGGCGCCGAAGAGCGCCGGGCCCTCCGCCCCGTGCACGTCCGCCGTACCCGCCCGCTCACTGCCGAAGGTCAGATGGGACTGGTCCTTGGCCATCACCCACAGCTGCAGACTGCCCTTGCAGGTGAGCGCCAGAGTTCCACCGTCCGGGCTGAACGCCGTGGTCACCTGGGTGTTGCTCTGGCACGCGGCCGAGTGGATCGAGTCGAAGCGGCTGGCCGATGCCAGGGATACGGGGTGCGCCGGATCCGTTACGTTCCACAGCCGCAGGTCGGTCTTCCGCCCGTCGCCGGGGCCCACCAGCCGTCGCCCGTCCGGAGTGAACGCCAGGCGGTGCAGCGGCATCCTGGCGAGATCGGAGTCCGCCTTCGCACCGGTCAGCGTGGCGAGTGCGGACGAGCGTGCCCGGCCGTCCGGGTGCCAGAGCCGTATCTTTCCGTCGGCGCCCGATGTGGCCAGCAGATGTCCCTGCCCGGACGGCGCGAAGACGACGGAGTCGACCGCACCCGTCTGACCGGTCAGGGTCCGGGAGAGGCGGACCGCGCGGGGATCGGAGACGTCCCAGATCCGCACGGCGCCCGAGGACGAACCGACCGCGAGGAGCCTTCCGTCCGGGCTGAACGCCACCGGGTCGACGCTGCCCGCCGGACGCACCCCGGGCAGTTCGACCGGGCGTAGCCGGGAACGGTCCTGGACGGCCCAGAGCCGTACGGCCCCCTTCGACGAAGTCGCCGCCAGCAGACGGGAGTCGGGCGACAGGGCGAGCGCGCCCGCCCCCGGCAGACCGGCGCCGCCCAGCCGGTGGCCCTGCATGTCGGAGAGCACCACGGAGTTGCCGGTCGACCGGGCCAGGGTGCGTCCGTCGTGGCCGACCGCGAGGTCCGTCACCGGCTGATCGGCGCCGAAGGTCCCCTGGGTCTCCAGTCCGGCGAACAGCGTCGCGGTTCCGGCGCCGGGGTCCAAGTGGTAGGCGGTCATGCTGAGTTGCTTGGCGAGCCCCGACTGTGTTCCGCGCAACTCGTCGGCCTCGGCGGCGACCAGCCGGGCCACCGCGTGGTTGCGCTGGGCGACGGCCTGCCGCTGGAACACCCCGGCCGCCACCCCGCCGGTCGCGGCGAGTACGGCCAGGGCGGTGAGGGCACCGACAGCGGTCCGCCGCAGCCGCCTGGCGCGCCGCTCGCGCCGCGCCGATGCGTCGAGGAACACCAGCAGCGCAGAGTCGGCACCGGGAGCGGAGTCCCCGGCCGGACCGGAGCCCCGGGCCGCACCCGTGCCCGCACCCGCAGCGGGCCCCCCGGCCGGACCCGTGCGCGGACCGGAGCCCGCGCCTGAAACGGAGCCCGCATCCGAGCCCGAGCCCGAGCCCACGCCCGAACCGGAGCCCGCATCCGAGCCCGAGCGCACGCCCGAGCCCGAGCCCGAGCCCACGCCCGAACCGGAGCCCGCACCCGGACCGGAGCCCCCGCCCGACCCCGCGCCCGACCCGAAGCTTGCGCCCGGCCCGACACCCCCGCCCGACCCCGCGCCCGCACCCGCGCCGCCGCCCGGCCCCACCCCCATCGCGCGCCCGGCGGCCTCCCGGGCGCTCGCCAGGCGGGCACCGCGGTAGAGGAGCGAGGGGTCGTTTCCCGCCCGGTGCCAGGCGGCCGCGTCGGCCGCAAACTGCTGGCGGACGCGGAGCCACTCGCGGTCCTCCGCGACCCACTGCCGCAGCAGCGGCCAGCCGCGCAGCAGGGCGTCGTGGCTGATCCGTACGGTGTTCTCGTCCAGCACCAGGAGCCGGGCGTCCGCCAGTTCGCCCAGCGCGCGCTCCGCCGCCGCCGGGTCGGCGAGGCCGTCCAGTACGGCGCCGCGGTCGGCCGGACGTACGGTGTCGACGGAGTCGTCGTCGACCCGGACCAGGCGCGGCAGCATCCGGCGCACCGCCTGCTGCCCCGCCTCGTCCAGTCGCCCGTACACCCGGTCGGCGCTGGTCGCGATCGCCTCGGTGACACCGCCGCTGCGCTGGTACCCGGCGAACGTCAGGCGGGCCCCGCGGCGCCGGCGCCAGGTGGCCCACAGCGTGTGGGACAGCAACGGCAGGATGCCCGCCGGCCCTTCGGGCAGATGGGCGCCGCCGAGTTCGTGCAGCAGGAGGTCGACCAGCCCCTCCTCGAAGGAGAGCCCGGCGGCCGCCGCCGGTGCCTCGACCGCGGCCCGCAGTTCGTCGGAGCGCAGGGGACCGGCGAGCACCTGGTGGTGCTGGAGCGTGTCGGCCAGTTCGGGCAGGGTCTGCGCCTGACCGTAGAAGTCCGCGCGCAGCGCCAGCACGACGAGCGCGCCGCCCGCTGCCGCCCCGCCGAGCGCGCTCAGGAACAGCTCACGGTCCCGCTGCGAGCGGCAGAACGTGAACATCTCCTCCAACTGGTCGACCACCAGGGCCGTTCCGCGCCCGGCCGCCCCCTGCCGTACGGCGTCGGCCGCTGCCACCGATGCCGAAGCGGGGTCCGTACGGAGCGACGCGGCCTCCGTGTGCAGGATCCCGGCGAGCGCGCGCACCGGATCGTCGCCGGGTGACATCACCTCGTACCGCCAGCCCTCGGAGCCGGGCAGCTGCGGGCTGCCGCCCTCCCGGGCCCGGGGCAGCAGACCGGCGTGCAGCAGGGAGGTCTTGCCCGCCCCCGACGGGCCCACGAGCACCAGCGGCCTGGCGTCCGCCAGGGCCCGGGCGGCGGCCCGCAGCACCTCGTCGACCAGGCGCTCCCGCCCGTGGAAGTAGGCGGCGTCGGCCTCGGTGAAGGATTCCAGACCGAGGTACGGGCTGCGGCCCGGGGACTGAGGCGGCTCCTGCCGGGCCGGATCCCGGCCATCCGCTGCTCCGTCCGCTGCTCCCTCCGCCGCTCCGTCCGGCGCTCCGTTCTGCGGGCCGGGCTCGTCGGCGGCCGGGGCGGGGGCGGCCCGGTTGGGGGCGATGACCAGGGCGCCTGAGCGGTCCCCCGCCTGCCGCCGGGGGCGCGGGCCGCCACGGGAGTTGAGGGCGCGGAACAGATACTCGTACACCGCGTCGAGCGTCAGCAGCGGCGGGCCGAGCGGGTCGCCCTCGTCGAGCAGCCGGATCAGCTCACCGGTGAACGCCGGGTACTCGGCGTCCTGCGGGGCGAGCGCGAGCTGTTCGGCCGAGCTGAGGACGTACATACCGTGCGCGGGCGGCAGCGCCACGGACGACTGAGTACGGCTGCCGAGGTCGGCCCGGCCGGAGAAGCAGCAGTCGAGCACGACAACGACGGACGAGGCGCGGCACGAGGTGAGCGCCTCGCGGACCGCGGACACCGGGAGGGCCTGGTGGGCGGCGAGCCCCGGGGTGAGGGCGTCGGTGGACCGGGCAGCGAGGTACAGCTCGTCGCCCGGACCGATGAGCCCGTGCCCGACGTAGTGGATGAGCAGGGTCGTCTCGGCCAGTTGGGCCTCGTGGGTGATGGCCTGGGCCATGCTCTGCGCGTCCGGCAGGTCGATGGCCGTACGGAGCCGGTCGGGCGGCACCCCGCAGACGTCGAGCAGCCGGGTACGCAGCGCCTCGACGGCTCTCGGTACGGAGGGGACCGAGGTGAGCGTCGGCCCGTCGTGGGTGCCCGTACCGATGAGCAGCACCCGGACTCCGGCGCCGGACAGCCCGGTCACGGCCGGACACCGGCGCCGTCGGGATCTTCCGGGGTGTCGCCGGGAGGGGCCGGCGGGGCGTCCAGCGCGCGCGCCGCGTCCTGTACGAGGGACCTGAGCTCCTGGTCGCCGAGCAGCCGCACCCGCTGGGCGGACAGCTCGACGGACGCGCCGTCGGGGCGGGTGACCTTGACGGTGACGTCGCTGCGGTGGCCGCGCAGCCATGACACGAGCGCGGTGACCACTCCGGTCGCCGCACCGCCCTGGCCCAGCGCCACCGCGAGCGCGTCGAGAACGGGCCCGAGCGTCCCCGGGACCGGTGGCCGCTCCTGCGGGGTCACCCGCCCGCGCAGCTCGTCGACGCCGAGCAGCCACTCCAGGATCGCCCTCAGGTCGCCGCGCCCTTCCCCGTCAGCCGTCACCCGCAGATCCATGCCAGCCCCCTCGCGATGGTCGACCACGCGTGTCAACCCTAGCGAGGCAACTCACCATGCACACAGCAGTTTTGAGGGGTATTCGAGCCAAGAACGCCCGAGGGCGGTACCCCTCCGGGAAGGGGTACCGCCCTCGGTCCGTACTGCTTGCCGTACGTGCCGTACTACCGGCCGTACTGCTTGCCGTGCCGGCGCCCTGATGGTTGCCGTACGGCGTCTGGAGCAGCCGATCCTCGCTGGAAGCGGAGGATCAGAAGTCCATGTCACCGCCCGGCATGCCGCCCGGGGCGCCCGCGGGGGCGGCCTTCTCCGGCTTGTCGGCGATGACGGCCTCGGTGGTGAGGAACAGCGCGGCGATCGACGCGGCGTTCTGCAGCGCGGAGCGCGTGACCTTCGCCGGGTCGATGATGCCCTCGGCGATCATGTCCACGTACTCGCCGCTCGCGGCGTTCAGGCCGTGGCCGACCGTCAGGTTGCGGACCTTCTCGACGACGACTCCGCCTTCGAGACCACCGTTGACGGCGATCTGCTTCAGCGGGGCCTCCAGGGCGAGCTTCACGGCGTTGGCGCCGGTCGACTCGTCGCCTTCGAGCTCCAGCTTCTCGAACACCGCGGAGGCCTGGAGCAGGGCCACGCCACCACCGGCGACGATGCCCTCCTCGACGGCCGCCTTCGCGTTGCGAACGGCGTCCTCGATGCGGTGCTTGCGCTCCTTGAGCTCGACCTCGGTCGCGGCACCGGCCTTGATGACGGCCACGCCGCCGGCCAGCTTCGCGAGGCGCTCCTGGAGCTTCTCGCGGTCGTAGTCCGAGTCGGAGTTCTCGATCTCGGCGCGGATCTGGTTGACGCGGCCCTGGACCTGGTCGCTGTCACCGGCACCGTCGACGATCGTGGTCTCGTCCTTGGTGATGACGACCTTGCGGGCGCGGCCGAGCAGGTCGAGACCGGCGCTCTCCAGCTTGAGGCCGACCTCCTCGGAGATGACCGTGCCGCCGGTGAGGATGGCGATGTCACCGAGCATGGCCTTGCGGCGGTCGCCGAAGCCCGGGGCCTTGACGGCGACGGACTTGAAGGTGCCGCGGATCTTGTTGACGACCAGGGTCGACAGCGCCTCGCCCTCGACGTCCTCCGCGATGATCAGCAGCGCCTTGCCGGACTGCATGACCTTCTCCAGCAGCGGAAGGAGGTCCTTCACGTTGCCGATCTTGGAGTTGACGATCAGGATGTACGGGTCGTCGAGCGACGCCTCCATACGCTCCATGTCGGTGGCGAAGTACGCCGAGATGTAGCCCTTGTCGAAGCGCATGCCCTCGGTGAGCTCAAGCTCAAGACCGAAGGTCTGCGACTCCTCGACGGTGATGACGCCTTCCTTGCCGACCTTGTCCATCGCCTCGGCGATGAGCTCGCCGATCTGGGTGTCAGCGGCGGAGATGGAGGCCGTCGAAGCGATCTGCTCCTTGGTCTCCACGTCCTTGGCCTGCTCCAGGAGGGCGGCGGAGACGGCCTCGACGGCCTTCTCGATGCCACGCTTCAGCGCCATCGGGTTGGCACCCGCGGCGACGTTGCGGAGGCCCTCGCGGACCAGCGCCTGCGCCAGGACGGTCGCGGTGGTCGTACCGTCACCGGCGACGTCGTCCGTCTTCTTGGCGACCTCCTTGACCAGCTCGGCACCGATCTTCTCGTACGGGTCCTCGAGCTCGATCTCCTTGGCGATGGACACACCATCGTTGGTGATCGTGGGGGCGCCCCACTTCTTCTCAAGGACGACGTTGCGGCCCTTGGGGCCGAGGGTGACCTTGACGGCGTCGGCGAGCTGGTTCATCCCGCGCTCGAGACCGCGCCGTGCCTCCTCGTCGAACGCGATGATCTTGGCCATGTGAAGTGGTCCTCCCGGACAGGGGGTGGAAAGCGTCAGACCTGGCGGTGCCCGCGACGGACGGCCTGCTTGCCCGGTGGTTCCTTGCCCCACCCGGCCCGCGGGCCTCACCAACCCGGTCCTTCTGTCACTCTCACTGGGAGAGTGCTAACGCCAATGATTAGCACTCGACCCCCTTGAGTGCAAGCGCCTTCGGAGAAGGCCCCGGTGGGGGTGGGGGTTGGGTGACGGGAGGGAGCAAGCGCAAGGGAAGGATGCGGTCCGGACGCACGAGAGGCCCGTGCCCCTCTGTGGGGTACGGGCCTCTCATGCGTGAGTGCTTCGGTGGCCGATCGCGCCGAGATCAGACGGCGAGTTTGACCATGTCCGCCTGCGGACCCTTCTGGCCCTGCGAGATCTCGAACTCGACTCGCTGACCTTCTTCAAGGGTGCGGTAGCCGTCCATCTGAATCGCGCTGTAGTGGACGAAAACATCCGCACCACCGTCGACCGCGATGAAGCCGTACCCCTTCTCCGCGTTGAACCACTTGACGGTGCCCTGAGCCATGACTAACTCCCCTATTACTGGCCCTTGCACAGAGCCCGCACTTCGCGGGATCCGGGTCAGACCTTGCGCCGGAACGCGTCGACCGCGGCTGAATGTATCTGCCCAACTGCCCTCTGCAACAGGTCAATCGGACGAGAATTCTGAGCGCGGCCGAGGGCGCCATTCGGCGGATTTCCGGGGATCCCCGGGCAAGTCGGGCCGGGCAAAGGGCACTTACGCCGCAAAGAGAGGGAGCACATTGCCCGCACATTGACGCGTGCTCGGCTGCCCGCGATGCGGGCGATCAAGGGGGCTGCCCCAACTCTACCGTGTTCAATCATGCTGAATTGCCCCCTCCGCTTCGTACGCGGAGAGGGCAACGGGTCCAGCGGAGATGCCGGGCGGGGGCGGCAGCGGGCTCGCTCAGCCGCCGGCGACGGCCGGGATGATGGAGATGCCCGCGCCGTCCGGCGTCGCCGTCTCCAGGCCCTGCTCGAAGCGGACGTCGTCGTCGTTCACGTACACGTTCACGAAGCGGCGCAGCTTGCCCTGGTCGTCCAGGACTCGGGCCGCGATGCCCGTGTGGTTCTTCTCCAGGTCGGCGATGACCTCGGAGAGGGTGCCGCCGTCGGCCGCGACCTCGGCCTGGCCGCCGGTGTAGGTGCGGAGGATGGTGGGGATACGGACCTTGACGCTCATGCGGATTGCCTTCCGGGGATGGGCAGCGGTGTCGGACGGTGGACGGCGGTGTCAGGCGGTCGACAGCGGGTGTCAGGCGCCCGTGGCCAGTCCGGCCTCGCGGAACGCGTCCAGGGTCGGACGGATCGTCGCGGTCGGGCCGGACGTCGGGGCGACCGCGTCCAGGGTCTTCAGGCCGTCACCCGTGTTCAGGACGACGGTGGTGAGGGACGGGTCGAGCAGACCGGCCTCGATGAGCTTCTTCGTCACGCCGACGGTCACCCCGCCCGCGGTCTCCGCGAAGATGCCCTCGGTCCGGGCCAGCAGCTTGATCGCGTCGACGATCTGCTCGTCGTTGACGTCCTCGACCGCGCCACCGGTGCGCCGCGCGATGTCCAGGACGTACGGGCCGTCCGCCGGGTTGCCGATCGCCAGCGACTTGGCGATCGTGTCCGGCTTCTGCGGCCGTACGACGTCGTGCCCGGCCTTGAACGCGGTGGAGACCGGCGAGCAGCCCTCGGCCTGCGCACCGAAGATCTTGTACGGCTTGTCCTCGACCAGGCCGAGCTTGATCAGCTCCTGGAGGCCCTTGTCGATCTTCGTGAGCTGGGAGCCCGAGGCGATCGGGATGACGATCTGGTCGGGCAGCCGCCAGCCGAGCTGCTCGCAGATCTCGTACGCCAGGGTCTTGGAACCCTCGCCGTAGTACGGGCGGAGGTTGACGTTGACGAAGCCCCAGCCCTCCCCGATCGGGTCGCCGATCAGTTCGGAGCAGAAGCGGTTGACGTCGTCGTAGTTGCCTTCGATGCCGACCAGTTCACCGCCGTAGACCGCGGCCATCACGACCTTGCCCTGCTCCAGGTCGTGCGGGATGAAGACACAGGAGCGGAAGCCGGCGCGGGCGGCGGCGGCGCCGACGGCGCCTGCCAGGTTGCCCGTGGACGAGCAGGAGAGCGTGGTGAAGCCGAAGGCGCGGGCGGCCTCGACGGCGATGGCGACGACACGGTCCTTGAAGGAGTGCGTCGGGTTGCCGGAGTCGTCCTTGATGTGCAGACCGCCGGTGACGCCCAGCTCACGGGCGAGGTTGTCGGCCTTGACGAGCTTGGTGAAGCCCGGGTTCAGATTGGGCTGGTCGGCCACGCCCGCGGGGACGGGCAGCAGCGGGGCGTAGCGCCAGATGCTGTTCGGGCCGGCCTCGATGCGCTTCCTCAGCTCGTCGGGGGAGCCGCTCGGCAGGTCGTACGCCACTTCGAGCGGCCCGAAACAGGACGCACAGGCGAAGAGGGGGCCGAGGGGGAAACGCTCACCGCACTCGCGGCACGAGAGCGCCGCGGCGGGGCCGAGATCGACGGTCCCGGTGGAGTCTTCGGTGCTGGTAACGGTCTGCACAGCCATGGTGGCGAGGTCCTCTCCTCATCTTCCTCACGACGTACTTCGCCGCGAGACGGAATTGGCACCTTCCCCACCATGACCTCGCGGTCGGCGGAAGGTTGCCGGGACTTCTACGGGCCGTTCCCTCAGTCCCTCTGGATGAGCGCTTATGACGCGGGCGTCGGGGCCCGGCGTGTTTGTCCGCGGGTGCTGACCCCGGCATGCCGTGGCCATTCGCGTTGTTCAAGACTGTAACCGAAGGCAGGGACGGTTGAGACAGCCGTCCGAACCGCGAGATGGCTCACAGTCAAGGAGACGCGCCGTGCTGGAAGAGGTGGACCGCTGGCTGACCAGGCGTTCCTGGTCGGTGGCCGACCGTCCGCTGGACCGGCTGACCGCCGCGAAGCGCTCCACGAAGGTGAGTGTCGTCCTGCCCGCGCTCAACGAGGAGGCGACGGTCGGGGCGATCGTCGCGACCATCCGCCGGGAGCTGATGGACACCCGGCCGGTGCCGCTCGTGGACGAGCTGGTGGTCATCGACTCCGGCTCCACCGACCGTACGGCCGAGACCGCAGCCGCGGCCGGGGCGCGCGTGGTGCACCGGGACGAGATCCTGCCGCGGCTCCCTGCCGTGCCCGGCAAGGGCGAAGTGCTGTGGCGCTCGCTCCTGGTGACCGGCGGCGACATCGTCTGCTTCGTCGACGCGGATCTGCGGGAGTTCTCCGCGGACTTCGTCTCGGGGATCGTCGGGCCGCTGCTGACCGAACCCGATGTGCAGTTCGTCAAGGCCATGTACGACCGGCCGCTCGGCGAGGCCGCGGGACAGGGCGGCCGGGTGACCGAGCTGGTGGCGCGCCCGCTGCTCAATCTGCACTGGCCGCAGCTGGCCGGTTTCGTCCAGCCGCTGGGCGGCGAGTACGCGGTGCGGCGCTCGCTGCTCGAACAGCTGCCGTTCCCGGTCGGTTACGGGGTGGAGCTGGGCCTCCTGGTCGACGCGCTCCACACGGTGGGGCTCGACGCACTGGCCCAGGTCGACGTGGGCTCGCGCAAACACCGCCACCAGGACGGGCTCGCGCTGGGGCGGATGGCGGCGGCGATCTACCGCACGGCGCAGCTGCGGCTGTCACGGGGCCAGCTGGTGCGTCCGGCGCTGACGCAGTTCGAACGGAGCGCGGAGGGCTTCGTACCGCGGACCTACCCGGTGGACACCGAGGAGCGGCCCCCGATGCGGGACGTCGGGGAGTACGCGGCGCGCCGGGCGGCCTGACCGGGCGATGCGGTCGGGCGGCCCGGACCGGGTGATCCGGTCTGGGCGGCCTGCCCGGATCACCCGCTCCGGGCAGCCCTCTCCTCCTCCGGCAGCTGTCCATGGAAAGGATTTGGCCAAAGCCGGCACGAGAATCCGCACCCCTTTTCAAGCCGCGATATCCGTGCAATCACCGCATTCGAAGCGGTGATGAGCGCCGCGTATCCCTGACCGCACAACGGATTCCGTTGCAATGACGCGTTAACGAACCCTTGACGGGAATCGGCGTCGCGAGTTGTATTTCGGTCACCGGAGCGGCGTGAACGCCCCTCTTGGTCCGCTCATGGTCCGCCGTGCATGTGCGGTACTCATCGGTGGCTCGCGCCGGGGAGTGCCTCCCCCTCATGCCACCGGCCCTCCCCCTGCCGCCAGTACCGATGGGACGACGGATGACCTCTACGCCCGACACGACCGTTGCCGCAGCCCCCGGGAAACCGGCGGCGGACACCCGTGCCGTGACGGCGGGGGAGGCTCCCACGCTCACCCGGTCCATCGGTGTGGTGGGCGGCACGCTGCTGACGCTCTCCTGTCTGACCCCGGCATCGTCGCTCTTCGTGATCGTGCCGGACTCGTTCGCCACCCTGGGCACCGGGACGGCCCTCACCATCGCCATCGCGGGCCTGCTCTGTATCGGGGTCGCGTTCACCTACTCGGAGCTGGGCACGCTCATACCGAGCTCGGGTGGCGAGTACGCCATGGTGGGCACCCTGATGGGCCGCCTCGCCGGCTGGCTGGTCTTCGTGCTCTCACTGATCGTCGTCATGATCGTGCCGCCGATCATCGCGCTGGGCACCGCCGACTATCTGGCGCCGCTCGCGCATCTGGACCCGCAGTACACGGCGGCCGGTGTGATGCTGCTCGCCACCGCGATGGGCCTGCTGGACCTCCGTGCCAACGCCTGGATCACCGGGATCTTCCTGGTACTCGAAGTGGTGGCCTGCGCGGTCGTCGCCTTCCTCGGCTTCAGCCACACCAGCCGCTCCGCATCGGTGCTCGTCCACCCGGTGATGGACGCAGGACACGGCCACAGCTCGCCCGTCACCGCCGGGCTGATCGTCACCGGGCTCGCCACCGCGCTCTTCATCCTCCAGGGCTTCTCGACCGCCGTGTATCTGGCCGAGGAGATGGACAACCCGCGCCGCAACGTCTCCCGCACCGTGCTCTGGACGCTCGCCATCGGCGCCGCCGTCGTACTGATCCCGGTCGTCGCGATCACGCTCGGTGCCCCGGACCTCGGGACCCTCGCCACCGGTGATGTGGCGGGCATGGTGCAGAGGTGGAGCAACTCCGGCGTCGGCACGTTCGTCAGCCTCTGCATCGCCCTGGCGATCATCAACGCGGCGATCGTGATGGTGATCCAGAACTCCCGCGTCGTCTACTCGTCGGCACGCGACGCCGCCTGGCCGGCCGCCGCCAACCGCGTCCTGTCGCACATCGGGAAGCGGTACGGCTCCCCCTGGGCGGCGACGCTGGCCGTGGGCGTGCCGGGGGCGGTGCTGTGCTTCGTCAATCTGGACACGCTGAGCGATGTCACGGGTGTCGCGGTGGCCGCGATGTACGTCTTCGTCGCCCTGGGCGCCCTGGTGTCGCGGCGCGGTGACCACAAGCACCGGCTGGCCTGGCGCATGCCGCTGTGGCCCGCCGTCCCGGCCCTGCTGGTCGTCGTCCTGGCCTGGGTGCTCTGCCAGCAGAGCGCCCAGAGCCTGGTGATCACCGGGGCCGTCGTGGTGGCCGCCGCCGCGTACTGGGCGCTCTACCTCCGGCCCCGGCAGGCCACCCACTGGGTGATCTCCGTCCCGGAGGACGAGCGCGCCCCCGCCGCCGACGGAGCCGCGGCGCCGCACTGACGGACCGCCCCGCGCGGCCGCCCGGCCCGCGCCGCCCCGGGGCCCCCGGGTTCTCACGCCGAGCACGCCGAGCGCCCCACCCCAGCGCCCACGCCGAGCGCCCCACGTTTGAGCGTTCGCGGCACGGGCTAGGTTCGCGTCATGGCCTCTCCCCGCGCCCGCGTCCTCGTCGCCTCCAACCGGGGCCCCGTCTCGTACACCCTCCGCGACGACGGTGAACTCACGTCCAAGCGCGGCGGGGGCGGTCTCGTCTCCGGGCTCTCCGCCGTCGAGGGGGACGCCGACTCGCTCTGGGTCTGCGCGGCCCTCGGCGAGGGCGACCGGGCCGCCGTGCGGCGCGGGATCGCCGAGGACGGGGTGCGGATGCTGGACATCGACCCCGAGGTGCACGCCGACGCGTACAACGGCATCGCCAACTCCGTGCTCTGGTTCGTCCACCACATGCTCTACCAGACCCCGCTGGAGCCGGTCTTCGACGCGGAGTTCCGGCGCCGGTGGGACGCGTTCCGTACGTACAACCGGGCCTTCGCCGACGCGCTGGCCGCCGAGGCCGCCGAAGGCGCCGCCGTGCTGGTGCAGGACTACCACCTCTGCCTGGTGCCGGGGATGCTCCGCGAGCTCCGCCCCGACCTGCGGATCGCGCACTTCTCGCACACCCCGTGGGCGCCCCCCGAGTACTTCCGGCTGCTCCCCGACGACATCGGCGCGGAGGTGCTGCGCGGCATCCTCGGCGCCGACCGGGCCGGATTCCTGACCCGGCGCTGGGCCGACGCCTTCACCGCCTGCTGTACGGAGGTGGTCGGCGGCACCGGGGACTCCACCGTGATCTCGGTGCACGGTCTCGGCGCCGACGCGGACTTCCTGCGGAAGCGGTCGCACCAGCCCGATGTGGACGAGCGGATGGCCGAGCTGCGCGAACGGATCGGCGGCTCCACGGGCGAGGGCCCGGAGACCCGCCGGAAGACGATCGTCCGGGTGGACCGCACCGAGCTGTCCAAGAACATCGTGCGCGGGCTGCTCGCCTACCGGGAGCTGCTCGACACCCGCCCCGAATGGCGCGGCCGGGTGGTGCACATGGCGTTCGCCTACCCCTCACGGCAGGACCTCGCGGTCTACCGCGCCTACATGGACGAGGTACGGCGGGTCGCCGACGAGATCAACTCCCGTTACGGGACGGCGGACTGGACGCCGGTCGCGCTCTACCTCAAGGACGACTTCGCCCGCTCGCTCGGCGCCTACCGGCTCGCGGACGTCGCCCTGGTCAACCCGATCCGCGACGGTATGAACCTGGTCGCCAAGGAGGTCCCGGTGGTCTCCGACCAGGGGTGCGCGCTGGTGCTCTCGCGGGAGGCCGGGGCGTACGAGGAGCTGGGGCGCGACGCGATCACCGTGAACCCGTACGACGTGAGCGCCACCGCGGCCGCCCTGCACGAGGCGCTCACCCTGCCGGACGCCGAGCGCGCCGAGCGCAGCGAGCGGCTGGCCGCCGCGGCGACCGCGCTGCCCCCGCAGCGGTGGTTCCTGGACCAGCTGAACGCACTGGGCCCGGCCGCCGGATAGCACTCACGGCGTGACGGCGCCGGCGAGCGCCGTCACCCGGTGACCGGCTCCGCTCTCGCCGTGACCCCGTGGCGGGTCGGCGAGCGTCGTTACGGCGTGACCGGGTCTGCGAGCGCCGTTACGGCGTGACCGCGTCGGCGAGCGCCGCGAGCAGGGCGACCACCGCGCCCGGCCCCGGCACCACCAGGTCGGCCCGCGCGGCCAGTTCGGGCACCTCGTCGCCGCCGCTGCACACCAGCAGCCCCGGCACACCCTGTCCGCGGAGCACGTCGACGGCGTCGTAGGCGGGCAGGTCCCCGAGGTCGTCCCCGGCGTAGAGGACGGCACCGGCGCCCGACTCCCGTACGTACGCCG
This sequence comes from Streptomyces sp. NPDC059398, assembly GCF_042751845.1. Lineage (NCBI taxonomy): Bacteria > Bacillati > Actinomycetota > Actinomycetes > Kitasatosporales > Streptomycetaceae > Streptomyces > Streptomyces sp. NPDC059398. The sequence continues at coordinate 91,060 of NZ_JBHYWP010000011.1, forward strand.
TCAGCGCCGCGCCCTTGTCGACGCCGGGCGGGCGCAGCTCCAGGACCATCCGGCCCGGCTCCACGATGAGGCCGTGCCGTGCGGCGAGCGCGGCCAGCGGGGCGCGCAGGGCCTCGAAGGCGGCTTCGGGTTCGGCGGCGCGGCGGGTGTGCACGGCCACCGACCGCCCCTTGTCCTCCACCCAGCTGCCGCGCCCGGCGCTCTCCGCCTCCAGCAGCGCGGGGAGTTCGGCGCGGACGGCGGCGACGCCGGGGTGCGGGGCCGGGGCGTCGACCGTGCCGGTGGCCGCGTCCCAGCGCTCCGCGCCGTAGTGGCCGAGTACGACCAGGTGCTCAAGGCCCGCGACGCCGGCGAGCCCCCCGTACTCCACGGCCACCTCGGCCGGGCGCCCGGTGACGACCGCGACGGACGCGATCCGCGGCGCGAGCGCGACGAGCGCGGGGACGGCGCCCGGGTGGGCGCGGGCCTGCTCCGGGTCGGGGACGATATCGGCGAGCGTGCCGTCGAAGTCGAGTGCCACCACGGCTTTCCGGGGCACGGCCAGGAAGGCGGCGAGGCCGTCACGGCCTGCGGCGGTGGCGGGGGTCGGCAGGGTGTTCGGTGAGCTGCCCATGGGGCGACCCTAGCGGGGTGACGGGCCGGGGGCTTCGTACGGGCCGGGCCGACCGGGACAACACAGGCCGGGCGGGTCAGACCGGGTGGCACAGACCGGGGCGGGTCAGGCCCGGGCGCCCCAGGGCTCAGCGCCGCTCGCGGCGGGCCGCCCGGACCCGCCGCAGCCGGTTGACCGTCACCGGGTCGTGGGCCAGGGCCGCCTGGTCGTCCAGCAGGGCGTTGAGGAGCTGGTAGTAGCGGACCGGTGAGATGCCGAGCTGCTCCCTGATGGCCCGCTCCTTGGCGCCGGCGCCCGGCCAGGAGCGGCGCTCCAGCGCGAGTACGGCGCGGTCGCGCTCGGGGAGCGCGGGGCCGTGCGCGTCGTCGCCAGTCATACGAACCAACGTACTGGGGAGCCCGGCGGCCGGGCCACCCGTACCCGGCGGCACCGCGACCGGACCGCGCTCCCGGGCCGCCGCCGCTGCTCCGCCCCGGCTGCTACTCCGCGTTCTGCGCTGCCGCCGCCTCGCTCTGGATCTGGTTGAGGACACTCGCCGGGTTGCCGCCCGGCTGGAGGGCCTTGCCGATCTCCTTCTTCATGTCGTCACTCACCACCGACCAGGACGTCTTGCCGACCGGCGGCAGCTGCGAGTTGGGCAGCTCGTCCAGGAAGGTCTTGAGGGACTTGTGGCGCGGGTCCTCCGCCAGCGTGCCGGAGGCCGATGTGGTGGTGGGCAGCAGGTTGTACTGGCGGGTGAGGTCGAGGACGTTCTTGTCGCTGAAGACGTCGTCCAGGAAAGCACCGATCTGGGTGCGGTGGCCGTTCTGCTTGAAGCCCATGATCCAGTCGGCCACGCCCATGGTCGCCTTGGTGGGTCCGCTGACCCCCGGCATCGGGACCATACCGACCTTGATGCCCTTCTTGACGGCCTGCTGCACCAGCTGCGGATGGCCGTTGAGCATGCCCACCTGGCCCTTGGTGAAGGCCGCGTACGCCTGCCTGCGGTCGAAGTCGGCGGGCGGTACGGGCCCGGTGAGGCCGGCGCCGACCAGCTCGTTCTTCAGCCAGTTGAAGGTCTTGACGTTCTGCACCGAGTCGATCGTGTACGTACCGACGCCGTCGGTGAGCCCGCCGTCGCCGCTCAACAGCCACTGGGTGGCCTCGACCTGCGCCTCCTCGGTGCCCAGCGGAAGGGCGTACGGGTACTTCACGCCCCGCGCCTTGAGCGCCTGCGCGTCGGACTTGAGGTCGTCCCAGGTCTTCGGCGCCTTGAGGCCCGCGTCCGAGAACATCTTCTCGTTGTAGAAGAGCAGCCGGGTGGAGGCGACGAACGGCATCCCGTACTGCACCCGGTCCTGCTCGCCCGCGTCCGAGAGCGAGGTCAGGAAGTTGGACTGGACGCCTATGGAGAGCAGGTCGTCCGCGCTGTACAGCTTTCCCTGGTCCGCGTAGTCGGCGTACGAGCCCATCTGCGCGATGTCGGGCGCGTGGCCCGACTTGACCATCGCGGCGACCTTCGCGTCGATGACCTTCCAAGAGTAGACGGAGACGTCGACCTTGATGTGCGGGTTCTTCGCCTCGAAGGCGGCGGCGAGTCTGTCCCAGTACTGCTGGTTGCTGGGGCCGTCGTCCGGGTCGTAGTTGGCGGCGACGACCTTCAGGGTGACGTCACCCGATCCGCCGTCCGATCCGCAGCCGGAGAGCACCGCTGTCATTCCGAGCGCGGCAACCGCCGCTGTAAGCCCCAAGAAGCGCCGCTGCACGACCCTTTTCCCACCCTCTGTCTGGTCAGGCTCCAGCCGGTCCCCCGTGCCGTACCGCCGCACGTGGCTGTGATTTTCCCCGAGGGCCATGTGCGGGTCCACAGCCCTCCGGTCTCGCTTCGGCAACACGGATCACAGGGGCATCACGTGTATGGGACGGTGGCCCGCCCGTTCCACAGGGGTGCCGCACCCCGTTCTCCGCCCGGGTCTCCGTCCGGGTGTCCGTCCCGATCTCCGCCCGGATCTTTGCCCGGACTTTGTATGGATGCGCAACAATCCCAGAGAGTGGACTAGACCTTTTTCGGTTATCCGAGCCACACTGTCCGGGTGACTGCATTCTCCCGGGGAACCACCCCCGGTCTCCCGGCCGAAGACCATGTCATCGCCCTCGACGTGGGCGGCACCGGTATGAAGGCCGCCCTGGTCGGGGCGGACGGCACCCTGCTCCACGAGGCGCGCCGCGCCACCGGCCGGGAGCGCGGCCCCGAGGCCGTCGTCGAGACGATCCTCGACTTCGCCGCCGAGCTGCGCGCGTACGGCGAGGAGCACTTCGGCCGGACCGCGTCGGCCGCCGGTGTGGCGGTCCCCGGCATCATCGACGCGGAGAACGGCGTCGCCGTCTACGCCTCCAACCTCGGCTGGCGCGACGTCCCGATGCGGAAGCTGCTCAGCGCCCGGCTGCACGGCATCCCGGTGGCGCTCGGCCACGACGTCCGCACCGGCGGGCTCGCCGAGGGCCGGATCGGGGCGGGCAAGGGCGCCGACCGCTTCCTCTTCATGCCGCTCGGCACCGGCATCGCGGGCGCCATCGGCATCGCGGGCTCCATCGAGGCGGGCGCCCACGGGTACGCGGGGGAGATCGGCCACATCGTCGTACGGCCCGGCGGCGTCGACTGCGGCTGCGGGCAGCGCGGCTGCCTGGAGCGGTACGCCTCCGCCTCTGCGGTGTCGCTGGCCTGGGCCGAGGCGTCCGGCGATCCGGAGGCCGACGCGGCCGACTGTGCCAAGGCCGTCGAGTCGGGCGACCCGAGAGCCGTCGCCGTCTGGCGGACCGCGGTGGACGCGCTCGCGGACGGCCTGGTCACCGCGCTCACCCTGCTCGACCCCCGCACGCTGATCATCGGTGGCGGGCTCGCCGAGGCCGGGGAAACCTTGTTCGTACCACTCAGGGCGGCGGTGGAGGAACGCGTGACGTTCCAGAAGCTGCCCCACATCGTCCCGGCGGCCCTCGGGGACACCGCTGGATGCCTGGGCGCAGGGCTGCTCGCCTGGGATCTTCTCTCCACGGAGGTATCCGCCTGATGGCCGGAAGCGAAGCAAGCACAGTCCTCTCCGGAGCCCGGGTGGTGCTGCCGACCGGGACCGTCGATGGCGGCCGGGTCATCGTGGAGGGCTCGCGCATCGCCGGGAGCGCTCCCGAGGACGCGGCGGTCGTCGATCTTGCCGGGCACTGGGTGGTCCCCGGCTTCGTCGACATGCACGTACACGGCGGCGGCGGGGCCTCCTTCACCTCCGGCACCCCCGAGGAGGTGCTCAAGGGCATCGACACCCACCGGCTCCACGGCACGACGACGATGGTCGCCTCGACCGTCACCGGCGAGATGGACTTCCTCGCCGAGCGGGCCGCGGTCCTCTCCGAACTGGTCGAGCAGGGCGATCTGGCCGGAATCCACTTCGAGGGCCCGTTCATCTCCCCCTGCCGCAAGGGTGCGCACAGCCCCTCGCTGCTGCGCGACCCCGACCCGGCCGACGTCCGCAAGCTGATGGACGCGGCGCGCGGCACGGCCAAGATGTTCACGCTGGCCACCGAGATGAAGGGCGGCATCGACTCCGTACGCCTCCTCGTGGAGAACGGCGTCATCGCGGCCGTCGGCCACACCGATGCCACGTACGAGCAGACCGTCGAGGCCATCGAGGCGGGTGCGAGCGTCGCCACCCACCTCTTCAACGCGATGCCGCCGTTCGGCCACCGCGACCCCGGACCCATCGCCGCTCTCCTGGAGGACGAGCGGGTCACCGTCGAGCTGATCAACGACGGTACGCATCTGCACCCGGCCGCCCTGGAGCTGGCGTACCGCTCGGCGGGCCCCGGGCGGGTCGCCTTCATCACGGACGCGATGGACGCCGCCGGTTTCGGCGACGGCGTCTATCTGCTCGGCCCGCTGGAGGTCGAGGTCAGGGACGGCGTCGCCCGGCTGGCCGAAGGCGGCTCGATCGCGGGCTCCACGCTCACCCTGGACACGGCCTTCCGGCGCGCGGTGACCATCGACAAGCTGCCGGTCGACGACGTCGTACGGTCCCTGTCGGCCAACCCGGCGCGGCTGCTCGGCCTGTACGACAGGATCGGCTCGCTGGAGCCCGGCAAGGACGCGGACCTGGTCGTCCTGGACGCGGACTTCGCCCTGGCCGGCGTGATGCGCAAGGGCGCCTGGGTGATCGAACCGAAGCAGCCATGATCGGAATTGATTAAAACCTACTGTGATTGATCACAATCAAGCAGAAATGACAGAAAGTGGCAGGCTCAGGGCTGGGCCTGCCGCTCTCTGTTTGGCATGATCAATCAAGTGCTGCTGACCGTCACCCTGAACACCGCCCTGGACATCACCTACCACGTCCCTGCGCTGATCCCGCACGCCAGTCACCGAGTCGAATCGGTCACCGAGCGCGCGGGCGGCAAGGGGCTCAACGTGGCCCGGGTGCTCGCGGCACTCGGCCATGAGACCGTCGTCACCGGCTTCGCCGGCGGGACGACCGGCGGGGTGCTCCGCGAACTGCTCGCCGGGCTGCCGCCCACCGACGCGCTCGTCCCGTGCGCCGGGACCACCCGGCGCCCCCACGCCCGGGTAGACACGGAGTCGGGCGACACCCCCCCCCGGAAAGAGCCCGGGCCCGCCAGATAGGCCGACCA